>JBFIEP010000068.1:0-9375 GCA_041603335.1 Elusimicrobiota bacterium
ATCATTTCCATGGCGCAGGCTGTTTTCATGACCATTGATCCGGAAACGCCGCGGCATTCGGCGGCGGCCATTGTCAAAATGGGACGCAAACGCTTTCCGCCGGCCATCAAGGAATAGCCCATCGATTTACTCATTGACGGCGGCATGGGAGAAAGAAAGGGAATGGGGGCTTTGCCCCGGCGCTTCACAAGTGACAGCAACGATTTTTCAACGCGTTTCCCTCGTGTCTTTAGATAAGATTCAAGTTTCTTCTGCATGGGCATTCTCTTGAAGTTTTGGAATAGATGGTAGATAGCATTCTAAAAATCGGAGAAGCCCGTCCATCGCTCTTTTTTGTCTTATTCCGAGTCCAATCAGCATCGGAATTTGTGCCGGACGGGAGAGAGCGTATTGTACTCCCGCCATGAAGGAGGTGTCTTGAGGCAGGCCATCGGGGAGAGGATCATCGATTTCATCAAGAATCACGCGGATGGCAAGTGCCGTGGCTCCATTCCTTTGGCACCAATCTCGAACCGCAGCGGTCTCCATGTCCACAGCGGCCGCACGGTGGGATTTCCCAAGCTCCCGTTTCCCAGCTCCGTCAGACACGACACGATTAACGCTGTAAATTTTACCCATGTGCATCGTCATTTCAAGCGATTCTGCCAACTCGCGGGCACCCACCGCCAGCTCGATGGGACCCTCTAATGGATCCATAACAAGATCCCCTGACCGTAAGCCGGGCTGGAGTGCTCCCGCGAAACCTGAACTAATAACAATGGATTCAGGTTCGGGAGAGGGGATTTTGTTTAGGGCAATCTTGGTACGGGTCGGTCCGATCCCCGTTTCCCAGACCGGGACGCCGAGTTTCTCAAGAGGACGTCTCTCCCAGGGGGTTGCCGCCGTCAAAGCGATCATGCCGCGTTTTCCTCGGCTAATCGTGGAAACTGCGGGGGGCGGGGGGCGTAGCCGTTGGAGCAAAACCAATTAATCGCCGCGGCAAAGGCCTCGCGTGCCGGACGTGAAGAAAACCCGATTTCCCGACGGGCTTTAGACGCATCGTAGAACATGCGGTAGCGCGCCATTCGAACCGCATCCAAGGGAGCGATCGGTGTGCCGCCTAGAACGGAGAGACGGAGTGAATCCATAGCCCCGACGACCCAGGCGACGGCGTAGGGGGTCTTGAATCGGGGTGCCCTCAGGCCGGTTAAATGGGCCAAGGCGTCGAGTATTTCTTTCAGAGATAGATTTTCGCCTCCAAGGATGTAGCGCTCCCCGATGACACCGCGCTGCGCGGCAAGTAAATGTCCCAACGCTACGTCGCGAACATCAACCACATTCAGGCCGGTATCGATATAAGAGGGCATCTGGCCGTTAAGGAAATCAACGATGATTTTTCCAGTGGGGGTCGGCTTTATATCGCGCGGTCCTACCGGCGCGGCGGGGTTTACGATAACAATGGGGAGGCCCTTTTCCGCGAGGGATAAAGCGGCACGTTCGGCACGCCATTTGGATTTTTTGTAAACCCCAACGATTGAAGAGTCATCGTTATAAATATCCTCTTCCGTAGAAACACCCGAACCCGAAGGAGGTTTGATCGCGGCAACGCTAGAACAATAAACAATGCGCTGGGCACCGCTTTCGGCTGCGGCACGCAGTACATTAATCGTCCCATCTACATTGGTTTGATACATCGTCTCGGGATTTGGAACCCAAATGCGATAATCGGCCGCCAAATGAAACACATACCGGGTATCGGCACATCCCCGCTTCAGTGCATCTTTCTTGAGAAGATCTCCCTCGATATACTCAACAGGGAGACTCTTTAGATTGCTCCGATCCGATTCGGGGCGCACCAGACACCGCACTCGAAACCCGCGTTCGATGAGAAGGCGAACGAGGTTGGCACCTACAAACCCTGTGCCGCCTGTGACGAAGGCGAGGTCCGCCACTTCCGGACTACGAGGCGACCGTTTCGCGCTCGGCGGGTTCGCTGATGGGGAACTCTACAGGAATAATCGGCTTCCCATCACGGTGATACGCCTCGGCAGGACGCCGCTTTGAAACGGAGGCGATGTCGCGAACCAGTTCGATAAATTTTCCGACGCTCGAGAAGGCTTCTTCAACCGCCGAGGGTTCGTAACCGCAATGGGTCATGCAGTTTACGCACTTCGGATTACCCGATTTCTGCCCGTAATTTTCCCATTCGGTCGTATTGAGCAGTTCCTGGAAGGACGAGGCGTAACCGGCGTCGTCCATCAGGTAGCAGGGTTTCTGCCACCCAAAAACATTCCGCAAAGGATTGCCCCATGGGGTGCAATCGTAATCACGCTTCCCTTCAAGAAAGTCCAGATAAAATGGACTATGGTTAAAGTCCCATCCCATATTCCTCCAGTTCTTGAGGGTCTTCGCGAACCAATTCTTCGTCTGTTCCCTCTGAAGGAAGAGTTGCTGTTTTGGGGCTTTATCGTAAGCGTAACCGGGGGAAATCATCATCCCGTCAATTCCTAATTCCATCGCACCATCAAAGAAGCGCCGGAATTCTTCGGAGTCCTTCCCTTCAAAAACCGTCGTGTTTGTCATGACATTGAATCCGAGAGACTTCGCTTTGCGGATGGCGGAAATCGCCGTTTTAAAAACACCGTCGCGGCACACCGCATCATCATGCGTTTTCTCCAATCCATCCAAATGGATCGAGAAGATAAGTTGGCTGGAAGGCTTTAGTTTATGGATATTGCGCTCCAGCAAAATCGCATTCGTGCAAAAATAGATGTATTTCCCGCGCGCGATAAGCCCCTCGACAATTTCCTGGATCTGAGGATGGGCAAAGGGTTCGCCGCCGGCGATTGAAACAAGCGGAGCGCCGCATTCTTCGGCCGCGTCCCAGCACTCTTGGGGCGTCATGCGCTTTTTAAGAATATCGGTTGGATATTGAATCTTGCCGCAGCCGCCGCACTCTAGATTACAGGCGAAAAGGGGTTCCAGCATCATCACCAACGGATAACGTTTCACGCCTTTTATTTTTTGGGTCAGAAGGTATTTAAAAACGGACAGCTGCATGCTAAGAGGGGAAGCCATTGATATCTCCTTTACTGAAAAGACGGAACAAGATGGTTTTTTCTGATTTGTGCTTGATAAGTTCCAAGCGCAGTCAGCGGGAACATGTCCCGATACATGGTGTACTCAAGATAAAAGACTTTAGGGAATCCCGTCCCCGTATATTCGGTCTCTTCCCAAGTTCCATCGGCGCGTTGGGTCCGAAGTAAATGTTCTATGCCGCGCCGGGTAGAATCGTCATCGAGCCGACCCGCGGCGATCAGGCACATGATTGCCCACGCTGTTTGCGACGGTGTGGCGGGACCTTCGCCTTTTTTCGACGGGTCGCTATAGGTTTCCGTCGTCTCACCCCAGCCGCCGTCTTCAAGTTGAACCGATTCAAGCCAGTCGACCGCCTTCTGAATCCAAGGCTCATTCATATCATACCCGATCGCCTTCAGTCCGCGGAGAACCTGCCAAGTACCGTAGATATAATTAACGCACCAGCGCCCAAAGAAGGATCCATCGGATTCCTGCTCTTGTTTAATGAAGTCGACCGCAGAACGAACAGCCGGATAGGTCATGTCGTATCCGATATAACCAAGGAATTCCAAGACACGGCCCGTAATATCAACTGTCGGGGGATCGATCATCGCATTATGATCGGCAAAAGGAATTTTCGTCAGGATTGTTTTCGTATTATCCTTGTCAAACGCCGCCCAGCCGCCGTTTTTACACTGCATCGAGAGCAGCCAGTGCAAGCCGCGTAAGCATGCTTTTTCCCGCCATTGCGCGATTGACTTATCAAGTTCCACATGGCGTAAGGCAAGCATCACCATCGCGGTATCATCGATGTCAGGATAAAAGGCGTTATTGAATTCAAACGCCCAGCCACCGATCGGACCATCGGTGTTTTTGACCTTCCAATCTCCGGCACGCCGAATTTCTTTTTCCAAGAGCCATTCGGCGGATTTGGTCAATGCCGGATGATTGCGTTCGAGACCGGACTCCGCGAGCGCGATCACTGCAATCGCAGTATCCCAAACAGGGGAATGGCATGGCTCCATTTCCAATTTCTCGCCGCGGTCCAGCTCAAGCGCTTCAAGCTCCCGGATCTGTTTTTTAAGTCTCGGATCCTGGTCCGTATAACCGAGGGATTTCATGGCAATGATCGTATTTACAATTCCCGGGAAGATCGCTCCGAGGCCGTCAGAATCCTCGAGATGCTCCAGCATCCAGTCCTCGGCGAGTCTAAGCGCCCAAGCGCGAACCCAATGAGGCCCCTTGCCTTCCATGCCCTTGAGCATTTCATCGCCAATCAGGAAAAAATTAGTCCATGAGAAAAAGTTGTGCTTTTCAACCGTCACTGAAAGGGAAACATGGCGGCGGCTGTCGGGGAATAACTCATCCAGTCGAGCATGATCGGGGCAGGTGACCTCCGGGCGTTCCGACCAAACGATCGCCAACGGCACAACGATTGAACGGGTCCACGAAGACATTTCATACAAATTGAAATAGAACCAATTCGGGAAGAGCATAATCTCCGGAGGGATCGAAGGGACTCCCTCCCAATCGTAGAGACCGAATAATGCCATGTAAAATTTGGAATAGGTATTAACTTTGTGGATTCCGCCCAAGGCTGTTATTCGGGCCCGGGCCCGGGAAAGCACCGGGTCTTCGGGGGAATATCCGGCAAACTTGAGGGCCCAATAGCCCTTCACCGTCGCTGAGATTTCAGACGGGCCGTTCTTATAAATCGGCCACCCACCATCTTCGTTCTGAGCGTCTAAAATCGTCTTTGTCAGTTTCGGAACTTTCTGTGAGTTCCCACGCCCCAACAAATTGAGTAGCATGATGACATCGCATTCGAGGGTGGTGTCGGCAAGCAGTTCGGCGCACCAGTAACCATCTTCGAAATTTTGTTTTTGAAGCGTATCTTGCTGGGCACGATGGATCCCATCATGAAGGGCATCCCAGAATGAAGCCGGGGTTCCTTTGGGGGTAGTTGGCCGGAGGTTGTCAGCCCAGGCGTGCGGCTTGCGGAATCGGGAATGCCCAAAAGGGATCAGCCACTCAGTAACAAGTCGTCTTACCATAAATCAGTCGAACTCCAAAGGTCCTGCATCAATGCCAAATAGTGGAGCATTATACTCTATTCTAAGACGCGCCTGCAATCCCTTAAGTTCGACACCCCTTTGGGCGTTATTGCTTCTTCACCTGGGCTGCTCCAATGAACCGAGGGTTGTTCGCATCGCAGTCCCGGTCCCTCTAACGGGTCCTACCGCACCGGCTGGAGCGGGTACCCTTCGAGCTGTTGAGCTTGCGATTGCCGAGGCGGAGGCTACCGGCGCGTTTCCATACAGGTTGGAAGTATTAGCCTTGGACGACCGGGGTGAAGGAGATACAGCCGTTAACGTGGCAAACCTTATCGTCTCCAATCCCGATATTTCTGTTGTGATCGGCCATTTACACTCGGAAACCGCGCTGCGAGCAGCTCCTATCTATGCGGCGGCAGGCCTGGGATTATTGATTCCCGGTGCGACACATCCTGATTTGACGCTCAATCAATTATCCCCCGACTGGCCTGGACCCCGGAATGTTTTCAGGATGCTTCCGCATGACGGGCTTCAAGGGCGCGCGTTAGCGGGACTCGCTTATAAAAACCTTCGCTTGAAGCGGTTGGTCGTTCTTCATGACGACACAACCTACGGCCGCGAATTAGCGCAGCAGGTCCGGGCGCGGTTCTCCGCGTTGGGAGGGGGAGTCCCAGTATTTGAAACGGTTCCCAGAGGAACAACATCTTTCGAGCCTTGGGTCGAAAAATTAAAGGAATCCGAAGCTATTTTCTTCGGGGGGATCTATGTTGAAGCCGGACTTTTATTAAAGTCGCTCAGGGAGAAGGGCTGGAAAGGAAAGTTTCTCGCCGGTGACGGAGCGCGGACTCCGGAGTTTTTCGAGATTGCCGGGGAAGCGGCCGAGGGAGCTTATTTCAGTACGCCGGGGCTTCCGGCCCACGCATTGCCCGATGCCAGTCGGTTCCTCGAGTCCTATCGAAGCCGTTATGCCGATGCCGCTCTGGGCGTCTATGATCATTTCGCTTACGAAGCGGCAGAGGTCGCATTGGACGCCATCCTCCAAATGCGGGGTGATCGCCTCAAGGTCATTGAGGCTCTCCAGCGAACCGATCGTTACGGGATTTTAGGGCGGACACGCTTTGATTCAAAAGGAGATGTGCGTGAACGTCGGGTATCCTTATGGAAAGCCGACGCAGAGTCCCGTTCCTACCTTCTAATAATTTCTCACCAGTAACGCCTGCCCCCCATGTACCGATGTTTCCAGTAGGAATTATCCATCGAACTTGTTCTCACTCCTTTTCCAGATCTTGGAGCATGTACAAACTTTCGACCGCCAGCGTATACGCCGACATGGGAAACACTTTTTTTAACGGTATGAAAAAAAACGAGGTCTCCAGGAAGCAACCCTTTCCGGCTGATTTTCTTTCCACCGCGATATTGGGTTTTCGTCGTTCGGGGGATGCCAATCCGCTCCTGACTATAGGACCACCAGGCTAGTCCGGAGCAATCAAATCCTTTCTCCGGGGAACGCCCTCCATAACGATAGGGGACGCCCTTCTGGGATTTTGCGCGCATGAGAATCGCAGAACCTTTATCCCGATGAGTCCGTCGTGCTTTACCGCCGCCGCAGCCTGAGAGGAATACAGCTGCTATGATTAATACACCGGTTGTACGCATCTCAAAATGATAGCCTTTCGGTTCGCATGATCTCTACAGCAGCCGTAATACTCGCCGTAAGCACCGCGACAGCGGTCGTGACAAAGCCGCCGGTTCTTCTGGAGACACCTGAAACATTTGTCCCGATGAAGGGGCTGCATTTAACCGCATGGGTTGCCGGAACCCGCAAATTGCGCCGGAAATTTTTGGCGAATACGTCTTCGACCGTGATCAATGCGATTATTATCCCGGTTAAAGAAACGGATGGACGTGTATACATCCCGGGGGTTGTTTCTGCACAAAAATGGGGGACTCAACGGGTTGCGATCCCGCGTCCCAAAGAGGTTGTGGATGATATCCACGCGCTCGGCATGCTGGCCGTTGCCCGCATCGTGGTCTTCCAGGATAATAAGCTTCCGCGCAAAAAACCGGAGTGGGGGATCCAGGATGTCGACGGCGGTTTGTGGGAGAATCGCAAAAAGAAGACGTGGGCGAACCCCTATCACCCTGACGTTTGGGAATACAATCTCGAAATTGCTTCCAGAGCCGTTTCCTACGGCTTCGATGAAATTCAATTTGACTACATTCGGTACCCTTCGGAGGGAAAAACCGAACGGTGCCGTTTCCCTGGGATTGAGCATTCAAGTACTACCGCAGTCGCAAACATAGTCGCCTTCCTCTCCGAGGCAAGGGATCGGTTTGCTTTAGTTGACGTGCCGATATCTGCGGCCGTATTCGGTTTGGTGCTGAGCGCCGGAGATGATCTCGGGATCGGGCAGGACGTCGATGAAATCGCAAAAGCAGTCGACGCGGTCAGTCCCATGATGTATCCCTCGCATTATGTTCGCGGGACGTATGGGATCGCCCATCCAAACGCGTCTCCCGCGAAGGTGATTGATCTGGGTCTGCGCGATGGAACTCGCAGATTGAAAAAACTTTCTTATAAACTGCGTCCATATCTGCAGGATTTTTCACTCGGCGTCCGTTACCGGGAAAATGAAGTGCGGGCTCAAATTGATGCCGCCGTCGAGCGCGGGGTGCATAGTTGGATTCTTTGGAACCCGCAAAACCGGTATACGTGGGATGCACTTGTTGATAAAGAGCCTGAGGCAGTTTTCACGCCCCCGAAGGAAGGAAGAACGCATCCGGGGGCGGTGGAGCCCCTTGTCGTAGACAAGCCTCTGCCCCATTCCTTATAATCATTCAGATCCGCAACGTGGGTCCGGAGGAAGTATGAAAAAAGCCGTCATCGCCGTAACCTTCTTTTTCTTGGCCGGGACTGGATCTGCTCAGGCAAAGCCGCGGATCAAGGGCGGTTTAACGCCCATATTCGGAAGCAACGAATACGAGGGCGTCAATGCTTTCCTGGCTATCGGGACGGACCATTTGTCACTCGCCCCGGAGCTGACCTCTTACCAATTCAAGGGAAGCAACGGACGCTTCCATCGCGCTAAGGTTCGTGCGGGTTATGACATGCGCTGGTTCGGATTGGGAGTTTCGGGAGAACGTACCTTTCCGAGAAACGGCTACAGCTCTCTCTCGGCAGGAGCCGATTTCGCATTTACGATTTCTCCGCTCGGAGACAAAGGCATTCGCCGGATTGGCGGACCGGGCCGCGGCGGAGCCCCTGTAGGGAAAGGCATCGCCCGCGTCGATTTCGGAGGGGGGTTTAACGGTACGACCCATGTGCAGGAATCCGCCACGACAACCGATACAAAGCTCGCTCAGCGGGAACTGTATGGATTTGTCGGGGCATCGGTGCTCGGCGTTTTGGTAAGCGGCCGCCTCTCTAAATATGAATACGGCACGGATTTACAGACAGCGGCTGCCCTGCCAACCGCCTCCGGAACCCCGCTTGTTGGGCATTTGAATTCGGTCAACGGATTTGCGGATTCATCATTCCACGCGAATGTTGAAGTTCCGTTTTTTCCCATGATTCGGCCGTTCGCCAATTACACTTTCACAAAATACGAGGCATTGACCGGGAATGTTTTTCCAGGGGATTCAAAAGCGTTTGCCGCTGGGGTTCGTGTCGGCTTGGAACTCGTTGCACTTGAGGCCTCCTATCAGCATGTCAATATTACAGGCGCTGCTGCCGATCAAAATTTCTACTCCCTAACGGCTGGACTTCGTCTCTAACTTGAGACAACGCCCGGTTGGGATATGCATTGTGGGCTGCGGGGGGTATGCGACGGTCCATGGTCGTGCCTTTAGGTCCATTCCGGGAACGCGTCTTTTTTTCGCAAGCCGATCCGCACTGCGCGCAAAACGCTTCGCTAAAGAAAGGGATGCGGCATCAGCAGGGACGTACGAAGATGCCCTGAACAATTCTGAAATTGACGGGGTAGTCCTAACGAGCCCCCATGACATGCATCTTCCCCAGGCAAAAGCTGCCTTCGCGAAGGGCAAGGGAGTGCTTGTCGAAAAACCGATTGCCCGCAACACCGCAGAGGCGCGGCGTATGATGGCTGCCGCAGAACGGAAATCCGCACCCTTCATGGTCGCCGAAAATTACGCCGAACTGCCTCAGTTGGCATCTTTATTGACCCGGTTGAGTAAAGGAGGGCTGGGGAAAGTCATCGGAGTGGATGTGATTGTTTGGCGGCCTTTTCATCCCTGGAATTGGCGC
>JBFIEP010000069.1:0-9324 GCA_041603335.1 Elusimicrobiota bacterium
CGCGGAAGGCACGCGTTCCGGGATCGAATGATTTGTCACCGGTGAGCTGGTAATAACGGTAGGCGGCACGCGTGACGTGGCGAACCGTTTCCTTGATGTGCGCGACGCGTTTCTCTCGAATCATCACGGCGTGCCATTTCGTTTTCGTATTATAGAGGGCCCAGGCTAAGACGATGTCCCCGTCTACTCGATCAAGCCGCTTCTTGAATACTTTTTCAGCACAAGCGATGTTTTTCTTTCTGTCCTGTAATTCTGCTCGGGAGAGCCCGCATTCCCATTTAGCGGTTTCCGGTGTGATCTGAAGAACACCGCGGGCGTCGGCGTGAGACGTTCCGGCGTTGACGCCGCCTTCGGCTTCAGAGAGTGCAATGAGAGCGTTTGGATTCGTTTGCCAATTTCCAGTAGTGGCTTCCTTGCGGATATCCCTCACGAGGCTTTCGGGGACGTTTTTGAATGAGCTGCGGCGTCCTGTCGGGGGTTCGCCCCGTAAAACGACAGACGCTTCTTCCTTGGCGCGCCGGACGATCGCGTCGATCGGTGATACCGGAATTTCGGGTTTCACTTTTCGGACGGTGCGGGGGGATAAAGGATCGATGGCGCGGCGAACGCCTTGTTGGTGGGCGAGTTGGAAGCGCCCGAGGTAATGTTTCGCGTTGGCGGGGATTCCTCCGGACTTGCGCACGTTCCCGGCTCCCACGTGGAAGGCGGCCACGGCACGGTTGGTGTTTCCGCCGAATTGAGACTTGAGGCGGTCGAAGATAATCGCGCCGGCAAGAATATTGGCCTTGTCGTCATTAATTCCTTTCTCAAGAATTTTCTTCTCTTCGGCTGAGGCTTCTTTTTGCGCCCACTTGAACGTGGCCCGGCTAAGCCCCATGGGGCCGTAAAGGCCGCTGCCTTTTCCAAATCCCTTTCCGTAGCCGCGGGAGGCGTAGATCAATCCCCTGAGAATGTCTTGGGTCTCGGCATCATCGCTCGCTGCGGTGACAAAACCGTCGTGTTTTAAAGGCGGGGGCGGTTCCTTTGTTCTGGAGTCAACGGTGGATTGGGCTCTTGGTTTCGCACGGGCGAGCCGCATTTGTTCGTTGATTACCTTGGGATCGCGGGGCGTCCCGTCTGCATCAAACAGGATGGCTGCCGCGCTAAGGCCGCTCTTCTCTTTGAGCGCCGCGATATCAAAAAACGTTCCGCCGTTTTCGGAGGTGATTAAGCCAATGGGAAGCTTGTGCCCCAGGGTCGCCTTGAAGTATTCCTCCAAGGCTCCTGCGTCCGTGTTGAGAGCTTCAGAGAGTGCCTTGGAGTCGACTAATTCGACCGTTTTGATGTCTTCTTTTTCCAGGACGATTTTGACGTTATCTTCAGGTTTAAATTGTGCTTTTGCGGTCTCTACCTTCGCTGCAGCCTGTGAGGGCGTCCAGGCCTTGATCGTCCACCGGATGACGGTAAGACCGGGAACATCCTTGGTTTCTTTGCCCTTCAGAAGGTCTTTGGGGGCGTCTTTACTGAGGGACGCCTCGAGTTTTTCCGAAATCGAGTCTTGGCGCTTCTTTTCCGCGTCGGCATCCGCGCCTTTTGCCGTGCCTATGCGGAGATAGAGATGGTAGGTCGTGGGTTTTTCTTGAGGGGCCGCCTGGATGGGGGAGATGCCCAATGCCGCGATTGCAGCGATCAAGGCCAGGACGCTCGGCTTGGTGCACTTCATACTTACAGGGTATAGGCCCAGCTCCGGATTGCCTAGGATCAAAGGGGTACTCTCTTTCTAGGCCCTTTGGGTTAACTACCGTTTCTTTACCTTCTCCGCTATACTCTCGGGGATGCCGGAGCCTACAAAAGAGACGATTCTCATCGTCGAGGATGATCCCGTGGTCAGGCACTTGCTGCGCGACAGCCTAGCGTTGGATGGATTTCGGGTGATCGAATCCGATAGTGCCGAGCGGGGTTTCCAATTGTTTGTGACACGCGAGCCGCATCTCGTGGTTCTGGATATCCAGCTGCCTGACGGGACGGGGTTTGATGTGTGCCGGAAAATTCGCGCCAGTACCGGAAAAGCCAAGACGCCTGTGATCATGCTGACCGCCCAGGGGCAGTTGGAAGCGAAGCTTGAGGGATTGGCGGTGGGGGCAGATCAGTATCTCGTGAAGCCGATCCATCCTTTGGAGTTTATGCAGTGGGTCAAAGCCCTTCTGCGGCGCGTTGAGTTTGAATCGGGGGGCGGGACGAAGCTTGTCGTGGGGGAATTGACCCTGATGTTGGAAACCCGCGAGGCCTGGTTTGAATCGATGCCGTTAAGCCGCCTCACCCCGAAGGAATTCGAGCTCCTCCATTATATCGTGAAGAATCGGGACCGCGTTGTGAGCCGTAAAGAAATACTTTCCAAGTTGTGGAAGACGGTCGCGGTCGATCATACGGTCGATACGCACGTGCGCAACCTCAGGAAAAAGCTTCCCACCGTGATCGCCGACCGAATCCAAAACGTGCGCGGTAAAGGCTTCCATTATTTCTACGACTGATTCCCTCTTATATTTGTCCCGTGCGGACGTCGAAGCTGTTAAGCTTCCGATGTCCGAGATTATTGATTCCTTGGACGCGATGTTTAAGGAAAAGGGGGAGGGCAAGGTCGAGATGCCTCCCAAGCCCGGAATTCACACCCGTCCCGACGCCTTCATCCATGCGATGCCCGCCTATATCCCGAGCCTTGAGTCCGCCGGGATGAAATGGGTGTCGGGGTATCCCGGGAATCAGGAAAAAGGTCTTCCCTATATTAGCGGCTTACTCATCCTGAATGACCCCGAGACGGGCTTTCCAATTTCAGTGATGGATTGCACGTGGATTACGGCGATGCGCACGGGAGCGGCAACGGCGGTTGCTGCCAAGTACCTCGCCCGGGCCAACAGCGCTTCCGTTGGAATTCTGGCGTGCGGTGTGCAGGGACGCAGTAATCTCGAGGCCTTGCGCTGCCTTTTCGATGTTGAGGAAGTCCGTGCCTATGATGTGAATCCCGAAGTCGCCGAGCGTTTTGCCGCCGAGACCGGCGCGCGTGCGGCGGGTTCGGTGAAAGAGGCGGTCGCGGATATGGACATCGTGGTGACAAGCGGTCCGATCCTTAAAAAACCAACGCCGGCAATCGAAGCGGGGTGGCTCGCCCCGGGGGCGTTTGCCAGTCCCGTAGACTTTGATTCCTATTGGACGCCTGAGGCTCTTCAGGAAGCGGACAAACTCGCCACCGACGACCATGGCCAGATGGAGTATTACCGGGCGGAAGGCTACTTTAAAGGAACGCCCTCACCCTATGCGGATTTAGGGGAGATCGCCGCGGGGAAAAAGCCCGGGCGTGAATCGGAGTCCGAGAGAACGATCAGCATTAACCTGGGACTTGCTCTGGATGATATGGCGGTCGCGATTAAGATTTTTAAAAAGGCGGCGGCATCTAAAATCGGGACGAAACTTCCCCTATAAACAAAAATAGATTTCGAGCTTCGGGCTCGATGCTCGAAACCTTCTTTTATAAAGGGAGACTAAAGGTCCAGGAAGCCCGGTGGTCTTCGCGGTTGGCGTTGCTGATCGCGACCTGAATGCTCTGGTGGGCGGTGAGGGAGCAGGAAACCGACGTTTGTAATTTCCCATCTACTGTGTAGGATGCTTGGAGAGCCACGCCGCGTCCATGCATCGAGAGTTTCGTTACCGGAGTGCCGCCCAGTGTGTAGTCGGCTTTAAGATCGAAGCGGCCTCGGCCCCCAAGATCCGATCCGAGGAGATGCTTGGAAAGGCGGCGTCCCTTCAAATCAACGGTTAAATCGGGGAGGGGGACGAAGCCTTCTATGGCTTTTCCGGCCTTCGTGACGGCTTTTTCCATGGCTTGAAAGGCTTGGACTTCGGGCATTTTGTAGGAGCTGAAGGCCTCACGGACTTCGGAAGGAATTTCGGTCCCATTCGCCTCAGCGGTCCCAAGACCGTTGGCGAGGAGCAGAGCTAAGCTGATCGTTAATCTTTTCATAGTTTCAGGGTAGCCTAAGCGCGAGCAGTCTCCCATGAAAGATTCCTTGAATATAAAAACACATAAAAATTAAGGAAAAGTTTCGAAAAGGCTCAAGACCTTGAAAATTCCGTGAACCGAGGGTATCCTCGGAATGCAAAAAACTATGGGATTTTCGCTCAATGTTAACCTCGGGTCATGGGGCGGCGGGACCAGCAATGAGGGTTCGGTTTTACCGGAGCCTGATTACGCCCCTGGAACCAATAAGCGTGTTCTAATCGATACGGGAGACACCGCCGTGGCGGCCCTGTTGCCGCTCATCGTCGGCACCATGTTTGCAGCGGTCCCCGCGGTGATGTTTTACCATGGCGCCCACGAGGAAGGGCTTATGGAAAAGGTCTTCATGGGGGTATTTGGATTACTTGGTTTGGTCGGGCTTTATATGGGAATGATGAAGCTGCTTGTTTCCATGCGGTTTGCCCCGGGGCGCCTCGCCCCTAGTGTCTGGCCTTTGCGTTTGGGAGAGTCTTTCACCCTTGAGTATCAGCGGGCGACCAAAACCGGCGCGGCCGTTACCTCGATGACCGCGCGCATTTACCTCCAGGAATCGGCGACCTATCGGCAAGGGACCGACACCTACACCGATACGGAAGTCGTTTACGATTGTGATCTTGGATCGGTGGGTGCCACGCAAGGCGGCGATGGGGTGTATCGCGGGAAATGGTCTGTCGATATTCCCGGCAACAGCATGGCGTCGTTTGAAGCCTCCGATAACCAAGTGAATTGGATGGTCGAGGTTAAGATCTTCGCCCACCGCGATGAAATTGACGATTCTTCTTTTAAGCTTGTTGTCCTTCCTGAAATCGCCCCATCGACGGAGGCCGCTTCATGATGGAGGTCGAGTTCATCAACGCCTCGACCCAGGCCGCAGGCGGAGTTGTCTCGGGGCTTCTTGTCCTGCGCCCGGAAAAAGACGTCAGTGTCCAGGCATCGTCGGTTTCTTTGCACTGGCGAACCGAAGGCCGCGGGGACGTCGATAGTTCCGAGGTTTCAAAGGTAGACCTGGGTGCTCTTGGAAACCTTTCGCCGCGGGATGAGAGGCGGTTTGCCTTCGAGTTGCCGATCCATCCCGACGGTCCGATTTCCTATGACGGAAAATTGATCCGCGTCATTTGGGAAGTGCGCGTCCATCTTGATGTCCCGTGGGCGTGGGATAAGCGGCAAGTATTTCCTGTACGCGTTGTCTCCCGGGGCGGTGTATGAACGATCCGTATCACGCGTTAGGACTTCGCGGCAATCCTTTCCGAATTGATCCCGCGCCCGGCGTCATTGAAGCCCTATTTCTGGAACGTCCCTTTCCGCCGATCCCCGTTTCCCGGCAACGCCGGTTTATTCAAGTGATCGGTCCGAAGGGTGCCGGAAAGACGACGCTGCTGCTGCATTGGCGGCGAAGTGCGCCGGGGCCGTATCGTCATGTGCCTCCAACTGCGTTGCGTTTTTTCCCTCTGCCGGTCGCATCGCTCGTTTATTGGGACGAGGCGGACCGGATCCCCGCGGGCATTCTGTATTCCGCACTTGCAGCATCCCGCCTGCGCAGCGCTACCGTGGTCGCCGGGACGCATGAAGATTTAAGGGGCATTGCATCCCGCTTCGGGTTTGAAGTTGAAACCTTTTACCTTCCGGTGATTCGACCGGAAGAAGTGATGCAGTGGGCGGCAGTGCGCATTAACGAGGATTCACTGGCTTCCGGTTCTTCAGGATTATCGCTTGAATCCGATGAGGCCCGCCGCATCGCACGCGACGCCGGGCGGAGTTGGCGCCGTGTGGGTGCTCTCCTCCATCGTTGGGCGGCGGAGCGGGTTACTTCGCTTTCACCTCAGGGATTGTGAACCGGCTCTTCAGCGGTTAAACTAATAGGAAGGAGATATCCCTATGATGCGAAGCTCGAATCCGACCCTTAGCGACAGTGCTTTTACCGACGCCGCGCGAATGCTGCGCGACGCCGAACCCACCGTGATGACGATCGATGGAACCGTCAATAAAACGGGGATGCTGCTCGCATGCTGTTTACTGACTGCCGGTTTTACCTGGAACCGTTATTCTGTCGGCGGACCGGATTCGGTGAATGCGCTTATGATGATCGGCCTTTTTGGCGGGTTTATCATGGCGATGGTCACGATTTTCAAGAAGCAATGGTGTCCGGTCACCGCGCCGATATATGCCCTGCTTGAGGGGCTATTTCTCGGCGGACTTTCGGCACGGTTTGATTCGATGTACCCGGGAATCGTGATACAGGCCGTGGCATTGACGTTCTCGATATTGTTCGCGCTGTTAATGGCTTATAAGTCCGGATGGATACGAGCCACCGAAAACTTCAAACTTATGGTCACCGCCGGAACCGGAGGAATCGCCCTTCTTTATCTCGTTAGTATATTGGGAGGGTTTGTCGGGATTCGGATCCCTTTCATCCACGAGAGCGGTCTTATCGGAATTGGATTCAGTCTTTTTGTCGTCGGGCTGGCATCAGCCAATTTGGTGATGGATTTCGATTTTATCGAGAAGGGAGCCGAGACCGGAGCTCCTAAGATAATGGAATGGTATGGCGCGTTCGGGCTCATGGTCACCCTCGTATGGCTGTATCTCGAAATTCTGCGCCTGCTCGCTAAGCTTAATTCCCGTCGGAACTAAGCGTTCGTGCGTTCGGCCCCGCTGCTTGCGCTGTTATTGAGCCTCTGTTTTCTTTCGGCAGGGCGCGCGCAGGAAGATGTTTCCATTGCTCAGGCCCAAATCGACGCGATTGAAGCGGAAATTCAACGCCAACGCGAAAAAGTTCTTTCTTCGGGATCCAATTATGACCGTCTGAAGGCCCAGCGCGCCCTCGAAGAAACCGAAGCGGCTCTTCGCGAGGCCAGGAAGTCGATGGATGAGATAAAGAAAACGCTTAAGCCTGGAACGAAGGCCTGGGAACAGGAGCAATTGATTAAAGACGGACGCGAATTCCGCTCGATTCCGGGAAGAGACGGCAAGAAGGATTCAGAAGACGAATATAAATACGGCGTATCCGTTCCCGACGTCGGACCCGGTTCGGGGTTGGATCCGCGGGTGCATCAGCATTCCTGGGTCGGAGAGCCGGGAGGGCAGCGCAACGGACCGTTGCCGTCTATTGAGCTGCCGACGGTTCCCGGGGCGGTAGGCCCGACCAAGGGGGCGGAACCCGGTGAGGTCCTCTACGGGCGTCCCGCAGGTTTCAAGAATAGCCACCTGGGTCCGATTCGAGATCCCCGCGAAAAAAGGCATCAAAAGGAAAAGCCGTCAAGCGCTTTACCGAACGCTCCCATTCCGCCTTCGACAGGGACGGCCTCCAGCGGCAAAGAGACAGATAGCGGCGGGCCCATTTTAGATCCCAACGCCCTTGGGGAAAGTCGGCGTTCGCTTCCTCCCTTGGCCCCGGATGGTTTTACCTTTGACGGCCCCGAAGGGAAATTGCTGCAGCAATTCCCGGAGTTGGCCGTTCGCCCCCGTGAGGAACGCGAACAGGCGTTTACCCTTGTGACAGATGCCGGTAGACGCTTGCGGAAGGGGGATCTTGGAGGTGCTTTGCGTTCGGCGGATCGACTTGTGGAAATTTCCCCGGAGGACCCCGGCGTGCATCAATTGCGGGCATTGGTTTTAAATCGCCTTGGCCGCTACCGCGAAGCAGAGGCTGCGGCGGCCCGCGCGTTATCGTTTGACGATCAGCGGGGAGAGGCGTGGCGCACGCTTTCTTGGGCGCAATTTAAACAAGGGAAGTCTGCGCAAGCCCTTAAGAGTGCCGAGAGGGCGCTAGTCCTCGATCCGGAGGATGCCTCTGCATTGGCTTTGCGGGCTTACGCTTTAGAGCGTTTGGGACAGCGTAAGCAGGCTTTGAAAACCATCCGGAAGGCCGCTGCGATTCGCCCGCAGGCGTTTGGTCCTATCGCGGCGCGCGCCGCGAAGGGCGCGCCGGTGGCTCCGGCCATCATGGCCCCGGCGTCCGCACAAAACCCGATCGGGGGACCTCCTCTTTGGCTGGGAGGGCTGGTGCTCGGGGGAATGTTCTTCGGTGCGGGTTGGTTCGTCTTTAAAGCCAAATAGGTAGGCTTTCCTTATGGCGGAAATTGCTCCTCAATTCAACGGTCCGACGCTGGACCGTGTTCCCATCGGAACGCGGCCTTTCGGATTTGTTCTTTCGGGCGGTGCGGCTTTAGGCTCGTGGCAGGCCGGTGTTCTTTACGCCCTTTCCCGGGGATGCGGTTGGCAGGCGCATTCCGTCGTCGGGACGAGCGCGGGTGCGATCAATGGCGCAGCCTACCTGCAGGGTGATTTTGATTTGCTCAAAGAGTTGTGGCGCTCGATTCCGCGGGACCGTTTTATGAAATGGTCTCCCGGAATTTCTCCCCCGAGACTGTTTTCACTGGAATCGGTCCGCGAGTATTTAAAGGAAGTGATCAGCGAAGAGCGCTGCCGCGATGGGCGGCGTTGCTGGCTCTATTCGGTCGCGGCTGATATCTCCAATGGAGAAACCTTCCAATCCGAATTTTCTCCGGGAGGCGATGAGGTGTGGCAGGGACCCCTTGTGGATACGATTCTGGGTTCGATGGCGGTTCCTTTTGTATTTCCTCCTGCGCGTTTGCCCCACGAGAATTCTGAAAAAAAGGAGCGGGTGCTTGTGGATGGCCACGTGACCTCGCGTCTTTTTCTGGATCGTCTGGCCAATAGGGGAGTTCAGGATTATTTATTTCTGAATGTCATTAGTGACCTTGAAATGAACACGCCGGCCTATTCTCCGCGCCGCTATATCGGAACCATGATCCACCAACTTCTAAATGCCCAGATCGACAACGGGCTCGAACCCTTTCGGCAGGGATTTAAAGAGCTTGGAATTAGGGCATTTCTTCTACGGCCCTCCAGCCCCCTGCGGGTTTCGGTTTTTAAATTCGATAAAAACGAATGCCGTGCCGCATTCGAGCTCGGAGAGAAGGACGCGATGAACTGGAGTCGGAATCTTTCCGAGACCCAGATTCTGTGAGCTCGATTTGAGCCCGAAAAGAGGTCTGATAGGGAGTGCCCCGTTATAATAAATCGCCTATGAACGCTTTTCAGGCAGACAACGTTCAGGAACTGCTTTCCCGTGTCATCACGGAGGCCCCAATCGTGTTGTTTGCGCTCGATGCTGACGGCAAGTTCCTATTGTCTCAAGGTCAAGGTTTAGAAAAGCTTGGACTTAAACCCGGTGAGGTCATCGGCCAATCCGCCTTGAAGCTCTATGCGGATAACGCCAAGGTGCTTGACTCGATTAAACGGGCGCTAAAGGGGGAAGAGTTTGAAATAAC
>JBFIEP010000070.1:0-9260 GCA_041603335.1 Elusimicrobiota bacterium
CGAGCTAGGCCCCCCTAGTCGACCGTGCGAATTTTAATCACCGGAAGCACCGGACTCCTCGCAAAAGGATTTGAAGAAACCATGCCCAGCGGGCATGAGATCATTGGAGTTCATGCCCGGGACTACTCGGTCTCGGATTCAAAAGTCTTTCACCGACAGCTGGACGTTCGGGACGAAAAAGCTGTCGATCGCCTTTTTGACGAGACGAAGTTCGATGCCGTCATTCATGCCGCCGGCATGGCTTCGGTCGATCAAGTCGAACGCCATCCTGAAGAGGGGCGAGCCTCCAATGTCGGCGGAACTCGAAACATCGCTAAAGCATGCAAACGCAATGGGGCATTTCTCGTCTACATATCGACGAATGCTGTTTTTGACGGAGAAAACGCGCCTTACGCCGAAGACGCATCGACCTCCCCAGTCCACCACTACGGGAAAATCAAATTGGAATGCGAGGAAACCGCAATCTCCGAGGGCGGGGAAACATGCATTGCTCGCCCCATTCTAATGTACGGATGGAATCACCCCGTAAACAGAGCCAATCCAGTCTCCTGGGTTTATGAAAAACTGCTCAAAGGGGAGTCACTCACGCTTGTTAATGATGTTTATGAAAACCCGTTATACAACCTCCAATGCGGAAAAACGCTCTGGAAAATACTTGAGAAACGTCCCTCCGGGATTTTCCATCTCGCAGGGGGAACTCGCGTTAATCGCTACGAGCTCGGGTTGGCAGTCGCAGAAACCTTCAACCTTGATGCCAGCCTGATTCAAGCGGTCGATAGCTCCCATTTCCCCAGCATCGCTCGAAGACCGAAGGATACGACCTTCAACACAACAAAGGTTGAGACAAATCTAGCAGTCGCATCCGTCCCCCTTTCCCAGGGACTCGCGGATATGAAAAAGTCAATGGGCATAAGCATTTAACGGCCTTCCTCCAGCCGATTTGCTACAATGTCCTGTGCCCAAAACGACTAATTCCCAAGCGATTCTTGCCTCGATTCGCTCGGTCATCCGCCTTGAAGCCGAGACCCTCAACGCGGTAGCCCGAAGCACGAACATCTCCTTCGTTCGCGGCATTCGACTCCTTAAATCCTGCCGGGGAAAAATAGTAGTCACGGGTATCGGAAAATCCGGCATTATCGCCCAAAAAATTGCGTCCACACTTGCCTCCACGGGAACTCCGGCACTATACATGCACCCCGCAGAAGGCCTGCACGGCGACCTTGGCCTCGTTGAACGCAAAGACCTTATTCTAGCCATTGGAAAGTCAGGGGAATCAGCGGAACTTACCGGGATGCTCCCCACTCTTAAGAGGATCGGCGTTAAAATTGTCGCGATTACAGGGAACGCGAAATCAACACTCGCACGCAACGCCGACGTGGTTCTCAAAACCCCCATCAAAAAAGAGGCCTGCCCTCTAGACCTCGCTCCTACGACCAGCACAACCGCCGCTTTAGCCGTAGGTGACGCGATTGCAGTTACACTCATGCGTATGCGTAATTTTCGAAGAGACCAATTCGCACGCCTACACCCAGGAGGCAGTCTTGGAAAGCGCTTGACGCTGCGCGTCAGCGATGTCATGCGCGGAGGCAAGGAGAACCCAACAGTTTCAATAAATGCGTCTCTATCAAAAGTGCTGGACGAGATGACGCTCAAGCACGCTGGAGCTGTTTGCGTTGTCGATTCCAAAAAAAAGCTTGTCGGGTTGATAACCGACTTCGACATCCGGAAAGTACTAAACAACAAACAAGATCCACGCAAACTAACAGCCCGCCAGCTCATGAATGCAAAACCTGCTCGCATTGGCAACAGGAAGATGGCAGTAGACGCCGTCGAAATCATGGACGACCGGGAAAATCCGTTTAATGTACTTCCGGTCATCGACGCGGGAGGACGCGCGGTCGGCATCGTCCAGGTCCACGACTTACGCGCGATCGGTCTTTGAGCTCGCCGCGCGTCTCCGTTGTCATACCCGCCTACAACGCGGCCGAATTCATCACGGAAACACTCGACACTGTCGCGGCACAAACATACCGCGATTTTGAAATAATCATCGTTGATGACGGATCGAAAGACGATACGAAGAAAATCGTTGACGCCTACCTAGAACGAAAAGGCATCCCCGGAAAGTGCATCAAGCAAGAGAACAAGAAAATCGCCGGTGCCCGCAACACGGGGATCAAAGCCGCCCAAGGCGAATTAATCGCATTCCTCGATCACGATGATGCCTGGTTTCCTAATCGATTGGAACGAGGACTCGCGGCGTTTGATGCAGCTCCTGCAGTGGATCTCGTGTGCAGCGATGAGAATATAACCGAGGGAGGAAAACTGCTCCGCACCCACCGCAACGGCCCTCTTGAAGATAATATGTACGAGCGCTTACTGTTGCGCGGGAATGCCTTATCCCCTTCCTGTGTTATTGTACGGAAATCAAAACTTGAAGAGATTGGCTGCTTCCGAGAGAATCCCGAATTCAATACCGTCGAAGATTACGACTGCTGGATGCGCCTGGCGAAGATCTGTAAATTTAGATTCATTCGCGAAGTTCTCGGAGAATACCATTTCGAAGAACGCGGCGCTTCACGCCGCATCGTCTACCACCACACAAACACGGAATACTTGCTTCGCGATCATTTCAAATCACATTACGGCGCTTCCCCTGGATTCTGCGCCGCTTTACGCATGCGAAGACGTCTCGCGGCAAACTACCGATCGGCCTTAGGCCTACTCATGACATACGGTGAGGACTTTGAGTCCCAGCAAAGCTATGCCGCGAAGATGCTCATGACGTTTCCACTTGATCCAAAAAATCCTGTTAAGGCTTTTATCTGGGCGATGAGGTCTCTTTTCCGGTGAAACTAGAATCCATCTACGCTCCCCCACCAGCGTCACATCCTTGGTCACTTGAAGAACTCCTGCCGGGATGGGACATACGCTATTTCAGCTACGCACGTCGCGCACTTGCCCGGGGACTGTCCGTCTCGGGAATCGGAGAAGGAGACACCGTACTAGTGCCCTCTTTCATTTGCAGAGACCTCTTAGCAGCCCTCGCCGCCGTCGGCGCTAAAGCAGCCTATTATGATATCTCAGAATCCTTTGAGCCAAC
The DNA here is from genome assembly GCA_041603335.1 of Elusimicrobiota bacterium. GTDB lineage: Bacteria > Elusimicrobiota > Elusimicrobia > UBA1565 > UBA1565 > UBA1565. The sequence continues at coordinate 3,104 of JBFIEP010000070.1, forward strand.
CGACTCACCCGAAACCTGGCCCGATGCCAAAGCAGTCATTGCCGTTAATTATTTCGGGTTTTCCCAAAATCTTTCCCCCTTTCGCGCCTACAGCAAAGCAAGAAAAGCGATTCTGATTGAAGATAACGCTCACGGACTATTCAGTAGAGACAAAGACGGGACTCTACTAGGGACACGCGGAGACCTGGGGATTTTCAGCCTGAGAAAAACTCTCACACTCGGCAACGGGGCAGCCCTAATTTCCAACTCCGAACGGAAGTGCGATCTCGGCCCCCAAGACTCTTTTGAACAAGCAACCGGGAAGGCCTCCCTAAAAAACATCTTCCGGTCTATTTCGAAGATAATCGGACCACGCGCGACACTCTGCCTCCTATCAATCTTTCGTGCAGCCCGTACGATCCCCGCTCCCAACTCCGACGATGAACGCATACTTCCAAGCCCGAAACATCCCGATGCGCGACTCGCCTCACCCCTGCTCCTTTCAGATGAAGAAATCGAACGAGTTAGACGGCGCACTCTATACTCTCAATCCAGCGATCTTCTCATGAACGCCGGGTTCAAGGCAGCATTTCCCTCACTACCGGAAAATACCGTCCCATACGCCTTTGCATTTCGATGCCCCCCCGCGAGAATAGCCGAAGCCAATGAGATATTGGCTTCTATAGGTCTATGCACACTCCCCTGGCCCGATCTTCCAGACGCGACGGCAGCCGTCGCGCCCGCCCATTACAAAGACGTACGGTTGGTTCATTTCCTATGGTGACGTGGAAAATCTTTAACGGTGATGACGATGCCTGGGATGAGACTTTGGAACATCTCACAGAACCGGCAATATTCCAAGGTTCACGCTGGGCCGCTCACAAACGGGACTTCGGATGGTCGCCAATCCGTCTAGTCGGGGGCGCGGCCGCGGTGCAATTTCTCGTCAAAAACGTCGCCCCAGGAGTGGCAATGGGTTGGGCCCGAGGAGGACCGGTGGGGGACCCTTCCGACTGGAGCAATGAAATGCTTACGGCACTGCGCCGCTCAATTGATTCCCCCCTGCTTTACGCGCGCTTCTGCTCCTATCGACCCAACGCCGATATCGAGAACCGCATCCTCGATAACTCCGGCTGGAGCCGCTGCACGACCCCACTAAATAAAGACACCACGATGATTTTGGATTTAACTCCAGAACCCGAGGCAATCGAAAAAACTTTAAGTTCAAATTGGCGCCACAATCTCAAACGCGGGCGCAAACGCTGTGCAGCGGTTAGAATATGGAAAAATCCTAATCCAACAGAAATGACAACCGTATACCGCGATATGGAATCCTACAAAGGCATCAAGTCCGAATACGATGAAGCCGGCTTACAGTCAATCATCAAACATCTCGGAGAATCCCTCATCGTGTTCCGGGCCGATGACGAAACAGGATCTCCGATCGCCTTACGGGCCGCAGTGATCGAACATGGTCGGGCGTGGGATTTACTTGCAGCCACCTCACAAGCAGGCCGAAAATCATACGCAGCGTTCGCACTCCTTTGGGAACAGATCCTTGAATGCCGTCAACGCGGGGCCAGCGAAATCGATCTCGGGGGAGTTGACCCGGAGGGGGCTAAGGGCGTGTACGATTTCAAAAAAGGAACCGGAGCTTCGCTCCGGAAATTTCTCGGCGAATGGGATTGGGCATCTCCGTCCATATTCCGATCCGTTGCCGCCGCAGGCATTAAGCTAAGAGGAATTTCCGGATGAATGTTAAACACACTATTTTCCGCTCGCTCTCGATAGCCTCACGCCTGGCGACCGGAAATTCGCCTCGCGACGGTCTGAGAGTGCTCATGTACCACAGCGTAGGAACAGACCTCCCCGGAGATCGCTACGGCACCTCGATATCAAAAACCTCCTTCCGCTCCCATCTGGACCGTTACGAATCTCTTCGTCAAGAGTTTCCCTCCACCGCCTTCGAACATCCGAAATCCACGCATCCCGCCGCAGCATTTTCATTCGACGATGGTTATCGAGACACGCTTACAAACGCAGCGCCGATGCTTGTCGATCACAATATCCCTTTCATCGTATTTGTTGCTGCAGACCACATCACCGCAAAATCAGGCCCCTATCTCAGCAAGTCAGAACTCATGGAACTCTCACAAGCTCCAGGGGCTGTGATTGCGGCACACGGCGATCAACACACCCCTCTTACCGAACTTCCGGATTCTCAATTAGCCGAGAATTTGAAAAACGCGAAATCCAAGATTGAGGACTGGATCGGAAAACCCGTGTCAGCGATGTCCTATCCTTTTGGAGCAGTTGATCATCGTGTTCGAACTGCCGTGGAAAACGCAGGTTATTCACTCGCGGGCTGCAGTCTCTATGGGGCAAACACACCGGACCGCGACCCACTTCTTCTCAAACGCACCGAAATCGTCGCCTGGGACAGCGCCCATGATTTCGAATTAAAACTGCGAGGACATTGGGATTGGTTTTCGATGCGGCAAGGTGATCCTGCCCAATGAAGCCGCGGAACTATTTCCAAGGGCGACAAGTTGTGATGCTCGCCAGCATTGACTGGGGAGCCACCTGGCAGCGGCACCAGTCGTTGGCTCAAGCCTTTACGGAAGCAGGGGCCGATGTTTTTTTTGTCGAAAACACCGGCTTCCGAGGACCTTCGCTTGGAGACTTCTCCCGCATCCTAGAACGCGTAAAACGTCTGTTCCGTCCAACACGACGTCAAAAAAACCGGCGCATTATTTCGCCGATGGTACTGCCCCCAACCCATAAGGCGTTTCGCCTCTTAAACGCAGTCTACTTCGCACCGCTCATTATTGCGAAACTTCGAAAACGCGGATTAACAGAAAAGCCAGTCGTTTTCGCCTATCTGCCAACAGAGACGACGCTGCAATTAATTGACGGACTAAAGCCGGAAATCGTCGTATACGACTGCGTCGACAATTTCCACGGCCACCCCACCCCCCCGAATGACCTCCGGGAAACAGAAGCGGGACTCATAAAACTTTCATCCTTAATTCTTACAACCTCCTCTTTTCTGGAAGCACAAAAGAAAGCACTACACCCAAGAGTCAAGCGTATCCATCATGGAGTAAATCCTGATTTTCTCAATTATGCATTCACGCCCTCCACCGAATTCAAACGTTTTTGTTATTTCGGAACCATCTGGGATGCTCTCGACTACAAAGCGATTTCCTCACTGGCGACAAACGGCCGGACAGTCGATCTCATCGGACCGATCAAGGACCCCCCTCCTCTTCTTCCGGATTCAGTCCGCTTTCTTCCAGCAGTCCCTCATGAAAAACTCGCAAAAAAACTCGATTCATACGATGGTCTTGTCTTACCCTACGCAAAAACCGAGTACAACAAGGGCGTCGTCCCTTCAAAACTCTACGAATGCCTCGCCACCGGGAAGCCCACACTCTGCTCGGCGATCCCGTCTCTCATTGAATTCGACAACCTCATTGAGGTCGCAAAAAAACCCTCCGATTTTTCAAAAATTGCAGAAGGTCTCAATAAATCGGAGACCGCCCAGAAACGCCGGAAAAGATTGTCAGCCGCCGCAGATCATACTACCGGGATGCAGGTTAAAAAGATCGAAGCGGAACTGATGGCCTGCGCCCCAGATGCGACAGACATGGACAAGGACCGTTCCTCAAAATGAACCCAAAAAACATTCGCCTTGCGGGAGAAGTTTCGATCTATGCATTTGCGGCGACCGTACCATTAACGATCGCAGGTGCAAATATTTCCTGGGGACTTCTAGCAGCCTGCCTACTTGCACTTGCTCTTACTCGAAGCAAGGAAGGTATTCAATGGTCCGCAAGATCAAGCGCCCTCGAAAAACCACTATTGTTTTTTCTTGCGGTCTCCGTCCTAACCTCAGCACTTGGAACCGACCCAGCACACAGCTTTAAATACACGAATCAAGACATTCACAAAATATGGCTTTATTATCTTTTCATGATCGGACTGGGATCGTTCCAAGCACCCCGATGGAAGAATTGGCTCATGGCGGCATTTTCAGTATCCGCCGCAATCGGAATCTATCAGTCTCTCCCAACGTTATTCAATGACACCCCTCATTGGGAGAGGGTTCGCGCTCACGCCTTCGTTCATGCCGTGACATTCGGGGATCAGATGGCAATCGCTCTCATCGGCGGGATCGCGATGCTTCTCTCTCCCGACCCAACTAACGACAGAAAAAAATACTGGCTCACCGTTGCTTTTTCCATTCTTGTCGGAACAGCACTTTTCCTTAGCCACACCCGAGCGGCAATTCTTTCGGCGATCGCCGGCATCAGCGTAATTCTCCTAATCCTGCCGAAACTTCGAAAATGGGTCCTTATCGCTATCCCACTGTCACTACTTTCCATTGCAGGACTCGAAGTAGTACTTCCAATGCGGGCCGTTATCGCTCCCGTAATCGAAGCAATCCGCACAGGTAATACCGACTCCAGGCAATTAGTTCGCATTCACCTTTGGGATGGCGCCATTAAAATGGCGAAAGCAAATCCAATTACTGGCGTCGGACACAATAATTTTCGATCTGAATTCCCACGTTATGTCGATGTACGCAAAACCATTGATGGCAATGTGCAAACGTTCGGGACTGCACACAATCTTTACTTCCACCACCTAGCAGAACGAGGCCTCATTGGACTCGCTGCCGTACTCTGGCTGCTTGCAACGTTATTACTCCAAGCCTGGAGAATTAGCCGGGACAAACCTACAGCGACAAACCTCTGGGCCCTCGGGACGATAACGGCGTTTCTTCTCCAAAATCTTACCGAGGTGGCTCTGCAGGTCGAAATCCTCTGGATGCTCGTTTTCTTTATTTGGATCGCAGCAAGGACTGAATACAACAATTCCCGACGGGTAACATGAATTTATTACGATCAGCATCCCTGGACAAAATAATGATGATTAGGGCTCCAAGAATCACTTTACCCCGAGACGGGAAATTGGAATAATCGGAAAAGATTATGCCCACGAAACGACTCAGCGTCATCATCCCGGTTTACAACGAAAAGAAGACCGTCGAGGAACTTATTGGCCGGGTTCAAACCGTAAAAATCTCAATCGAGCGCGAGATCATCGCGATCGACGACGGCTCTACCGACGGAACGCGCGACATCCTGGAAAGAATGAAGGAAGAAGGAGTTAAGGTCATTTTTCATGATGAAAACTCAGGAAAAGGCGCAGCGATTAGGACCGGCATACTACACGCAACAGGGGATTTTATCGTCATCCAGGATGCCGATTTAGAATACGATCCCGAAGACTACCCCCAACTACTTGAACCGCTCCTCCACGGCCGAGCCGACGTTGTCTACGGCTCACGCTTTATCGGCGGCGGCCCGCATCGGGTTCATCTTTTTTGGCATTACGTCGCGAATAAACTTTTCACATTAATGACAAATGCCTTATTCAACGTTAACCTGACCGACATGGGTGTTTGCTACAAAATGTTCCGCACAAGCATTCTCAAAAGTATTCCACTCCGGGAAAATGGATTTGGTTTTGAACCCGAAATCACAGCCAAGATATGCAAACGCCGTCTCCGGATTTACGAAGTCCCCATCTCTTATGTGGGGCGGACCTATGAGGAAGGCAAAAAAATCCAGTGGACGGACAGCTTCGCCTATCTCTACTCCCTTATCCGCTACCGCATCGCTGACTGACTCCCTTGGGCGAGAAGAAAAAAATCCGCGTCTTCCAAGTCCTTGAATGTGGAGGACCGGGCGGAACGGGAAACCAAGTCGCTGCGCTCTGCCGGGAGCTCGATCCAGAGCGTTTTGAAACGACACTCGTATATGCGGTACGCCCCGGCTCCTCGTCCGAGGATTACGAATCCCACGCGCGCGGCGCCATGTACTACGTCCACATCCCCGAGATGGTTCGTGAGATTTCTCCGCTGCGCGATCTCGCTGCGTTCAGAATCTTATACGCCCTATTCAAAAAAGAAAATCCGGACATCGTGCACGCGCACTCGTCAAAGGCGGGGGTTCTCGCCCGCATAGCGGCTCGCGCAGCAGGGGTCCCCAGGATCCTTTATTCACCGCGGGGCTACGCATTCCTCCAACAAGACCGCAACTTCCTAAGCCGCGCGCTTTACTGGATCATAGAGGCACTCGTAACTCCCTCGTCGGAAATCGTCGCATGC
>JBFIEP010000071.1:0-9229 GCA_041603335.1 Elusimicrobiota bacterium
GAAAGCCGCCAACGGACCAACGGGAGCAACTCAGGATGTCTACCGAGCAATTGTGGGTGTTGGGGCATGCTCCCGTGGCTTCAACGGCGAATGCCCTTGAGGGGTCGATGGAGTTGACGCTTGCGAAGAGTTATGCGGTTCAATTAACGCGCCTCGCGCTTTTCCGTCAGGGGCTTGGCGATCAGGCCGGTGCACGCCGATTGCATCGGCGCGCGCGGCTGCTTTATAAAGGACGCCTTCCCGGTTTGCGTTAGCTTCGCCGAAGGTGCCAGGCCTTCGGCTGAAGAAATGCGGAGATTCCATGAACGCCCAGCGTGCAGCCGATTCCGGAATGACCGCGTCCCGACCAAGGCAGGTTGGGGCTGACCCGGTCGCAGCAGTTCCAGTACACCGAGCCGGTATCCATCGCGGAAAGGACTTTCTCCGCGTTTTTGAATTTTTTCGAATAGACACCTGCCGTGAGGCCGTATTCGGTGTCCTTCATGAGTCGGATCGCTTCCGAATCGTTTGAGACGCGTTGAATTCCGATCAGCGGCCCGAAAGTTTCTTCCCGCATAACACGCATGCGGTGATTGCAGTTAATTAAAACGGTCGGCTGGAAAAAATTGCCTTTGCTCCGGGTGATGCGGCGTCCTCCCTCGATAAGCGCGGCGCCTTTTCGTACTGCGTCCTCGACCTGATTTTCAAGAAAGGCGAGGCGTTGAGGGCGTGTAAGCGCGCCGATGTAGGTTTTAGGATCAAGCGGGTCGCCAAGACGAAAGCCCCTGACGGTGTTGACAAAGGCTTCTACGAAGCGATCATGGATTTTCCGGTGAACATAGATGCGTTCGATGGCGCAGCAGCTTTGACCCGTGTTGTAAAAGGCGCCATCCGCGAGGCCCGCCGCCGCGATGGCCGGATCGGCGTCTTCCATGACATACGCCGGATCTTTGCCGCCGAGTTCCAGCTGTACACGCGTCAGGCGTTTTGAAGCCGCTTTCGCAATACGGCTTCCTGTCGGATAGGAACCGGTAAAAAATATGCCGCCAAGAGGCCGCTCGAGGAGTTTTGCCCCGACTCGTCCATCGCCAAGGATTGGAATGAAAATATTTTTCGGGATGCCGGCACGGTGAAGGAGGTTCGCGATCTTTATGCCGGTTAACGTCGAGAATTCAGAAGGTTTGTACAGAACCGCATTCCCGGTCAGGAGTGCGGGAATAAAAACGTTTGCTCCGACAAAGTATGGGTAGTTCCATGCCGAGATGTTCGCGACAACGCCGAGGGGGTCGTATGAAATTTTCTCGGTGATCGAGGCGTCTTTGTAGGGAGTTTCTATGGAGGCGACGCGTTTGACGTGATCAATAAAAAAACGGATTCGGCCGCCGACCGATCCGACTTCCCCTAACGCTTGGCTGATGGGCTTGCCTGTTTCCAGCGAGAGAAGTTTTGCAAGCGGGCGTTTCTCGGCTTTTAAAAGTTTGTCGAATTTTAAAATCGCATCGCGTTTGGTTTTCCAGGGTGTCTTTGCCCAGGCGGGTTGAGCCCGCTTCGCCTTCCGGACTTTCGCCTCGATTGAGGCTTCTGAATCCATCGGAATACTGCGCAGGAGTTTGTTCGTGGCTGGATTGACGACCCGGATTGTCCGGCTCATGAGAGTGCTTCCTCGAAGAGGCGACGGAAATCGTCTTCGGTTGCCTTTTTAGGATTTAAGGGTGTGCACACATCCGCGGCAGCGACAGAAATCAGCCGCGGCAGATGTTCTTTTGCGACGCCCACGGCTTTTAAGTCATTGGGGATTCCGGTTCCGGCGCGCAGCGCTTCAATCCAGCCGATGAGATCCCCGTTTGGGGCTTCAGCCGCGTGGGCGAGTCTGGAAAATCCTGCTTCGCACGCGTCTTGGTTGAAGCGCAGAACGTAGGGAAGCATGATCGCGTTTGCGAGTCCGTGATGGAGATCTGCGACAGTCGATAAAGCGTGGGCGCAGGAATGCACAGCTCCTAGTCCTTTTTGAAAAGCGACAGCACCCATAAGGGCGGCATTGAGCATCCCCTGCCGCGCTTCAATATCCCCGGGAGTGTCGCATGATTTTTTAAGGTAGCGCGATGCCAGGTGCAGTCCTTCAAGTGCGATCCCATCGCAAAGCGGATTGTTTTCCGCGGGCGTTAAAAAGGCTTCGACGCAATGGGTGAGAGCGTCCATCCCCGTTGCCGCGGTAATTTTCGCGGGGAGTCCGACAAGTAGTTCGGGGTCTGCAAGAACGACCTTGGGAAGAAGGTCGGGAGAGAAGAGGATCCGTTTTCGATGGGATTCATTTTCCGAGATCACCGTCGATCGGCCGACTTCGCTTCCGGTTCCAGCGGTCGTTGGAAGAGCGATGATCGTTGGTAATGGACCTGTTATCGTTTTTTCCGGATCGGCATCAATCGCGTAATCAAAGAGAGAGCCGTCGTTGACCGCAAGAATCGCGAGGGCCTTCGCGACATCCATGGGGGCGCCCCCGCCAACTGCGATGATGGAGTCGGCTTTTGAATCACGATAGACCTTGAGCGCAGCGAGGACTTGACGTTCGTCGGGATTTCCGCCCATGTCTGAGAAAACGGGAGCATCGCCCGCGAGCTTAGCGATTTCGGCGACAAAAGGCTGTGCTGCAACACCTCGGTCTGTAACTACGAGAGGAGTTTTTAGGTGCAGTGAATCGATTGAAGACGGGAGCAGCTTCCGTGCTCCTGGACCGACTTTTATGTCGGTCGGAAATGAATAGGCATCGATGGCGGGATTCATCCCGCCATCATACTAAAGGGAAGTGCTGCGCGTTAATTCTTTGCCGCGCCCAGGTTGAGGGTGATGCGGCGCTTTTTACCGCGTTGGATCTGAAGGCTCCACTCGCCGCCGACAAAGACGGGGATGGCTTGTGCTTCCCCTGAGGCAATACGTTTGGCCCAATTCTTGAGCATGCGGTTTGAGGGCTTTTCTTTGGGTAGGTCGGTGATTTTTTCCATGTTGCGTCTCCGTAGAGTTTTCAAAAGGCATCGCGGGTCAGGCTTAAGATCTTGGGACTCGCGTTGCCGGCCGGGACAGGTCGCGTTAAAACGCGTTCGTCCGGACAGACTACTCCTAGGGAATAATTACAAGGAGGCGCTGAATTCCAGCGGGATTAACAGCGCAGCCAGGATGGCCGGTGTATACGACGAGCAGAAGGAGAAAAGGCGCATGAGCCAAATCTCTTCTTTCAACCGCTGTGAGTGTTTTCGAGTGACGGAATTCATTGTCTTCTAAGCGATAGTGTATAACAAAGTCCTAGAGACTGGTCGGGTAAAAAGGGAAATGAATTTCGAGGTATTAAGACCTAGGATGATGTCATCGTGCCGGACTTTAAAAAATAAAGCAGTCCAGCAGAAATAATGCCGTCATGCCGCTTGCGATGATGACGCGCCCGACGGAAGAGGCCAAGAGACCGAGGCCCGCCCCGAGTCCGGCCTTGGCCGCCTGGGCCAGGGATTTGCGGGGGACGGTGAGTTCAAGCAGAGCCGCGCCGATGACGGCGCCCGCCAGTACGCCGGGAAGTCCGCCGACGATTCCGAGAACCGCTCCGATGCCTGCCCCCGCTACGCCCCAGTAACTGGCACCCATCGCTTTCGTTCCACCGAGAGTGGCGGCGAGGTCCACTAGAATGGCAAGTACCGCCGCTAGAGCGAGTGCTGCGAGAGTCCACCATGACAAATACGAGGGGAGAAAAATTTTATGAACAACCGCCCCAACAAGCATGAGCGGCGGTCCCGGCAGGCCGGGGACGATGGTCCCCGCAAATCCTGCGACGAGAAGAACAACGGTGAGGATCCATATAAAAACTTCCATCAGGGAGAGGGAGTTACTTCGGAGAGTTGTTCGTCGCTACCTGTGCGATTCCAGCTCCCATAAATCCCATTGCCATCCCACCCATCATCATGCCGATAGGACCGCCAAACATGAAGCCCAGCACCGCTCCGAGGAGCATCCCGGCACCGCCCATAAAGAATTTATTTTTTGCGACTTTTCCGAGTCCGCTGAGCATTCCGGCCTGCTTGGGTTTGACCGGGCCATCCATCGCCAAGGGGACTTCTTTACCCGATACAATTTTTTTCCCGTCGCATCCGCCTTTGTGTTGGCAGGCCTTTTCGCCTGCCGCGTTTTTCTCTGTTCCCACACCATCAGGGACAACCAGATCCCCATCGCCGGTGTCTTTCTCGGGTGCGACTCCATCCGCGGCAGCGCTGTCGAACTTTTTAAGAAAAGCCGCCGCCGTTTCGTCGTCCAGTCCGCCGACGCCCTTAAAGTGCTTCGCGAGATATTTGATTTGGTCTCCTGCTTTCCCGTCTTTACCGCCTTGGGCCGCAACAGTTTGAGTGCGGACATACTGGGCAAGTTCTTTCCGTTTTTCATCGGAGATGTTTTTATCGGCGAGCATATCGTTGAACAATTTTCGTGTTTCTTCAGGAGCCATGTAGTCGAGGTAGGCTTGGTCAGCAGGGCTTATTTTTCCGGGATTCTTTGTCGCCCAATCACCGTAGGGTCCGTCCTTCCCAACATAGAAGCGTGCATGTTCAATGTTGAGTTTTCCGGTTTGCTGATATTCCTTCATGAGTTGATCGTATGACCCCTTATTAAAACCGCGGACACTGGCCATGACCCAGGCGTCCTTCGGCGGCAAACGGCGAAGGGTTGCGTCCTCGTTCCCAAAGACAGGAGCATGCTTCCCGGTTGTGACATCGATGGGTTGGGAGCGTTCCCACTTAGCTCCGAGTTCCCCTTGGCAGGAGGACAACGTTTTACTGTCGCAGACGCTTGCGCTTTGGTCAGAGACTTTCCCACTGCCGTCGCAGGATTTCCCCGGAGGGCAACCGGCCAGCGGGACCGGGCCGTTTTTAATTCGCGGGTAAATTTTTAATTCGAGTTTCGGGTCGGTCGCAGTTACAGAAACGATTTTAGGGGCGTCGTTAGCAATTGCATTGTTGAATTTGAAGGCATAAAGCGGAATGCGTTGAATCTCTGTCGCCTTTCCGCTTTTTGAAGCAGCGTATTTCGCGTCGAAATCCGAGCGTTTTGCATAAAGGGTTTGGCCCTCGACATCCAATACGATCCAGTCGTCAAAGGTTTGGGCGGCTGCAGGTGGGGTGTCGCCGGCAGCAATGGGCGGCACTTGGGCAAGGATAAGGGAAAAACAAAGGGCGATCCTTATATAGGTCATGACGGACACCTCGGGCGATTAGGGGTACTGGTCCGGTCTCTCCTGAGGATAGACGGAGGTTTGCCCCCGCGCAACAGGTTTTTGATAGAGTCTCGCTATGCCGGAAACTGCAAAAAACCCCCTTATTCTCGTGGTCGAGGATCAGGCGAATCATCGTAAGGTGCTTAAGGGCTTTCTTGAGTCCAAGGGTTGGCGTGCCGTATTGGCAAAAGATGCTGACGAAGCTAGAAAAGTATTAAAAAAGAAGGAGAAACCAGCAGTCGTCTTGTCCGACTTAAAAATGCCGGGAACCAATGGCATCGAATTACTGCGTGAGTTAAAGCTTTCCTTTGCGGGTCTCCCCGTAGTTTTGATGACAGCGTATGGGACAGTTGAAAGTGCTGTCGAGGCAATGAAGCTCGGTGCCTCGGATTTTTTGGCCAAGCCGCTCGATTTTGTCGAGCTCGAGCGTGTGTTGAAAAAGACGTTGGATTCCGCCTCCCGAGAAGGGGACGAATGGATTTCAGAGAGCGGTGAAGGCGAGCATCCCTTGATTGGACAGAGTGCCGCGATGGAAGCCGTGTATAAGTTGATTTCGAAAGCGGGCCCCTCGGATGCCTCGGTGCTTGTGTTGGGGGAAACTGGAACCGGCAAGGAACTTGTAGCCTCCGCTGTGCACGCTGCGAGCGGCCGTCGGGATCAACCGTTTATTAAGGTTCATTGCGGGGCAATCCCCGAAGATCTGCTGGAAGCCGAACTTTTCGGCTACGAAAAAGGTGCGTTTACGGGTGCTGTCCGGGAAAAGCCTGGGAAATTCGAATTGGCCGATGGCGGTACGGTTTTTCTCGATGAAGTTGGCGACATGTCTGCTGCTATGCAGGTTAAACTTTTGCGTGTTTTACAGAGCGGGGAGTTCGACCGTGTCGGCGGAACCGGAACCCTCACTGTTGATGTACGGGTTGTATCGGCGACCAACGTTGACCTTGAAAAGGCTGTTGAAGAAAAACGGTTCCGCGAAGACCTTTTTTATCGTCTGAATATCGTTCCGATATCGGTGCCGCCTTTACGGGAGCGGCGCGAAGACATTCCGGAACTTGTTTCGTTTTTCTTGGAGCGCCTGGCGGCTAAAAACGGACTGAATGTCCCGGGGCTCGAACCCGCCGCGTTAGACGCATTGGTGAATTCTCCGTGGCCGGGAAATGTCCGGCAGTTGGAGAATCTCCTGGAGCGAACCCTTGTCCTGCTTGAAGGAGATACTGTGCGACCGGAAGACCTCCCGCTCAAAACACTATAATCGGAACTCAATGACTAGAAAGATACCCGCCTCCGGCATTAACCTCTTCCTCCTGATTTATGAATTCCTCAGGGGATATGAGACGCAATCGGGAAAAAAAGCGCTTAATCTCTCGCTTGGAAATCCGGACACGGTTCCGGTCCAAGCCATTCTCGATTTACAGGCCCGCTTCGCGGCGGATCCGGGTTTTGAGTATCACACCTATGCAGAGGACGGCAGCCTCCATGGCTTCGCGGAAGGGATGGTGGAATTACACGGTAAGATCCGGGTCGAGGACCATAAGCATCTTCGCGCACTTCCGATCCCCGGGATTAAGTCCGCCGGTGCGCTGATGCCTCTGGCATGCGGCCTTCATTTACCTGATCGGAAACGGAGAAATTCATTTAAGATCGTTTCGAATTTGCCCGCCTACGATGTGATTGGTACATGGGGGGATTCCTTTCTTGGAACGGAGCGTATCGCTTGGCCTTTGGTGACCGAAGACGGGATGCATCTGAATCTTGACCGTCTGGATGCAATACTGGACTCGAAAGGCATAGAGACCGTCGATCTAGTCTACGTCATACGCCCGGGAAATCCCGCTGCGGTTGGCACGGACGCTGCTGAATGGAAGCGTGTTATCGAATGGTGCATAAAAAAAGGGGCGCGCCTTGTTAACGATGCTGCGTATGCCGGGCTTTGCACTCCCGAGCAGCACACTCCCCTTGCGATGGTCGGAAAAGATTATAAGGACCTTGAATGGCTCGAGATGTACTCGGTGAGTAAATCCTACAGTGATCCCGGTGCGCGGCTGGGGGCTGTCGTGGGTTCCGTTGATTTTATTGATGACTTCAGCATGATTAAAGGCAACACTGACTCCGGTCCTGTCCCCTCTGTGATGGCGGCGTATGGAGAATTTTTCCAGGATCGCGCCGCCGCGAAAAAGGCTCTTGATGATACCCGTATTTTATATGCAAAACGGCTCGAATACGTTATTGGAAAATTAAAAGAAACAGGACTTCAGCAAGCGTGTGAAACAAGCGCGGGCTTTTTTACATTATGGCGGGTTCCCAAGAAGGCTTTTGGAAAAACGGTTGGAGAACCCGCGCATGAAGCCTTTAATCGTCTCGTCATTGAGGAAACCGGCATCGTCGGCGTCCATTTCCGCGGGCCGGGTCCCGATGGAAATGGAGAAGCCTTCATTCGATATGCGGTTTGTGATGACGTGCTTGCTCCTGAATTCCAAAAACGTTTTGAAGAGGGACTCTCGCGCATGGCGCCCGAGTATTAATCATGGCAAACGAAAAAAAACCACTTTTTATTAATCCCATTACGCTGGATCTTTCCTGGCAGGATCCGGAAGATAATCTTTCGCGCATCCGGTCGCAGATTTCGATCCGGCTTAAGAAGAATCCTACCGTCGATCCTGAAGAGCAGCTTTTCCTGTTTCCGGAATTGACGCTCACGGGATTTGTTACGGAGAATCCGCCGGCCTATTCCCTGACTCCCCCGCATGCGCATGTCGCGGCCCTTTGTGAAATCGCCCGCGAGAATAAAACCGCCATTGCCGCCGGCTTCCCCGAAGTAAATCCCGACAACGAGAACAAGCCGTTTAATACGATGGTGTTAATCGGTTCCAACGGCGAGATTGTCGCCAGTTATCGGAAGATGCATCTTTTTACATGGGGAGAGATTTCCGAGGATAAAGCGTTTTCCGCCGGGGAGGCAGGCATCACCACCGAATACCGCGGTTGGAAGATCGGTTTTGCGACGTGTTTCGATATCCGCTTTCCCCGGCAGTTTCATGCCTATGCGCAAGAGAGCGTCGAGCTGCTGCTCGTTGCGGCATGTTGGGTTGGCGGTCCGCATAAGACCTACCAATTTAAGACCATTAACTCCGGACACGCCATTTTGAGTCAGGCCTACGTCGCTGCGGTTAACCGCTGCGGTCGGGATCCTTTCTTTCACTATGATGGTGCCGAATACGTTTTTTCGCCTTTCGGAGAAGACCTTTACGCAAAAGTTCCCTGCAAGCTTGACCCTGCCGAGCTTGAGGGCGCGCGCAAGCTTTCGGTGAGGCCTTCGGATCTCGACGCGTATCCGGTGCGCGCTGCCTGATGGCTTACGACGTCGTTTGCCCTTCGTGCGGAGCGGCGTCGTCAATTAAATCCCCGTTTGCGAAAATGTCGGTGTGCGGCCAGTGCACCAGTACGCTCTGGTTGAAGAAAACCGGAATCGAGGCCGGTCCGAAGATGTCCGCGCCGGCTCCCGCTATTTCCGGACTTTTTCTAGGGGCGGAAGGAAAGCTGCGCGACGCCGCGTTTCGCGTGGTCGGCCGGATCCGGTATAAATACGACCGCGGTTTTTGGGATGAATGGCTTCTCCTCAAAGACGGGGACAAGGCTGCCTGGCTGAGCGAGGATGAGGGAGACCTGTCCTTGGAAAAGGAATATTCCTTTAAAGGCGATGTCCCGCGTTTCGAGGACACCAAAATCGAACAGCTCTACCAGCTTTCCGGCCATCCTTTTTTCGTCGAAGAACGCGGGGTGGCTATTTGTGAGGCCGGTGAGGGCGAACTTCCGTTTCCGATCGAGCCGGGAGAAAAAATCCCCTTCCTTGAGGGACGAATCGATAAGCGTCCCGCGACTCTTGAGTACGATGACGATAAACCGCATTTGTATCTTGGCTCCTATATTTCGATGGAACAGCTCGCGATTGATGAGAATTCGCGGCTTTCTTCTCCAGCCAGCCAGATTAGCGGACCCCGCGATGCC
>JBFIEP010000072.1:0-9183 GCA_041603335.1 Elusimicrobiota bacterium
ATCGACGATATCAGCAGCGAAAAACGGGTAAAAAGCACCATGTCGCGTTATATGACCAAGGAGGTTGCCGACAAGCTTCTTGAAAAGGGGGAGGACTCTCTCGGCGGTGCGGCGCAGGAAGCGGCGGTGTTGTTTTCTGATATCCGCAGTTTCACGTCCTTATCGGAAACATTGGGACCGCGTGATACCGTCACAATGCTCAATGAGTATTTCACCGAAATGTTCGATGTGATCTTTGATCGTAAAGGCATCCTGGATAAATATATCGGGGATGCTATTATGGCCATCTTCGGGGCCCCTTTCCCGACCGACCATGATGCCGACAATGCCGTTGGGGCCGCCGTCGAAATGATCAACGTTTTGCGGACTCTCAATATTGACCGCAAGAGTAGAGGGATCCCGATCATTAAAATCGGGATCGGCGTTAGTACGGGCGATTTGATCGCGGGAAATATCGGATCTTTGAAGCGTATGGACTATACCGTGATCGGGGATACTGTGAATTTGGCCTCCCGGCTTGAGGGCGTGACGAAAATGTATGGGGTTCAGGTCGTTATTGATGAGGCGTCGCTTAAGAAGATGAAGAAACCGGGGCGGATGCGTCCGATCGATTTTATAACCGTAAAGGGGCAGTCCAAGCCGGTTGCGATTTTTGAGGCGCTTGATCATCATACGGATGAGACTTTCCCGAATCTGGATAAAATTTTGCCTCTCCATGAAAAAGGATGGGAGTTATACAAGAAGCGGGATTGGAAGCCCGCCTTGTCGACATTCCAGGATATTTTCAAGCTCCACCCCGGTGATGGACCCGCCCAGATCTTCTTGTCCCGGATTCGCCACTACATAGAAGAGCCCCCCGAGGATGACTGGGACGGTGTTTTCCAGTTAAAGGTTAAATAGAGTCTTTCGTTAAGCGTGCGTAGATCTTGGTACGCTTAATGGCGTCGAAGTCCGGGTCGCGCATCAGAGCTGAAATCGCCTGATCGGCCGTCCCCTCTTTCTTCGCATAACGGACGCACTTTTTAAGGTGCCTCTGCGCTTTGCGAACATCTCCCAGACGGCTGTAGGTGGCGGCGAGTTCGTAGTGCACCATGGAAGATCTCGGGAACTGCCGTTCGGCCTGTCTGAGAGCTGTTAGCGATTCGTCGAGAAGTCCCAGGGCGCGAAGGCTGACTCCGCGCCGGGTCATCGCGAGATGCCGGTTTTCCTGAGAAAGATCCGCGCCTTTTGTTTCGGCCAGTGAGATCGCCAGGCTGTAGAGCCCCGCTGCGGAATAGAAGCGTTCCACTTCGAATTCCTCATGCGCCTTCGTGATGGTCCGCTGCAGATGAAGCGCCGTACATTCCGCCGAGGGATCGCACTTCGGCTCAACCGCCTTGCGCATCGATTCTAAGGGCGCTGTCGGGGCGGAGTTTATTAGCGCGTCGCGCAGGCCTTCAGGGGCCCGTAGGCGTTTTTTAACATCCTCGAAGGTGAGTTTCCCTTCGGCCTCGGCGTCAAAGAGGTCGAGTATCAGCGCGTTGCGGCGGGAAGCGAGCAGTTCGCGGTAGAGGGGGACGTTGCGGATGGTCGCAACGAGTTTCGCGTAGGTGCCGCTTTTTCTCGCGCGCAAAACAGCGGTATAAAGGTTTTTCTCGGACCGCTCGATGTCGTTAAGCCGCAGGCGAACAAGTGCCGCGCGAATGAAGGGTTCCGGGCCTCTGCCCGCTTGCGCGGCGGAAGCAATGGATAAAACGGTCAGGAAAGTGATGCAAAGTCGCATGATGAAGCTTCTCCTCGTAGTCCGTCGTAGGGGTATTCTATCGAGGCTGAGCACCCGAAATCTACGGAAAAGTGCGGGTATTTTAGTACCCCCCCAGGTATACTCTTTTTATGGATTTGCTTGATAGTTTTTGTCGAAAAATTCCAAAGGCGGAACTTCACCTCCACATCGAAGGGACTCTGGAGCCCGAACTGATGTTCGCATTGGCTAAACGCAATGACGTTTCCTTGCGGTTTAAATCCGTGGAAGAAGTGCGTGAGGCTTATGAGTTTTCCGACCTTCAGTCCTTTCTTGATATTTACTACGAAGGGGCGAACGTTTTAATCCAGGAACAGGATTTTTATGATCTTGCGGCGGCCTATTTCGACCGCGCCGC
This sequence comes from Elusimicrobiota bacterium, assembly GCA_041603335.1. GTDB lineage: Bacteria > Elusimicrobiota > Elusimicrobia > UBA1565 > UBA1565 > UBA1565. The sequence goes on from JBFIEP010000072.1 coordinate 2,139, forward strand.
CTCAGACGGTGTTCGCCGGGTGGAAATGTTTTTTGATCCCCAAACCCACACGGCCCGCGGAATACCTTTTGAAACGGTTCTCAACGGCTTAACGCGCGCGTGTGAATATGCCCAGGATAAACACGGCATTACTTCCGGTCTTATCCTATGTTTCCTTAGGCATTTATCCGGCGAGGACGCGATGAAGACACTGGAGGAAGCACTCCCTTTTAAGGAACGCCTTCTCGGTGTCGGGCTGGATTCTTCCGAAAACGGAAACCCTCCGAAAAACTTCATTGAAGTGTTTACACGCGCCCGAGCCGAAGGGCTTCGCGCCGTGGCGCACGCGGGGGAAGAGGGGCCGCCCGAGTATATTTATGGAGCGCTCGAGTTGCTGCAAGTGGAACGCATCGACCACGGCGTGAGGTGTCTGGAAGACCCGGCCCTTGTTTCACGGCTCAGGGACGAACGGATACCTCTTACCGTCTGCCCATTCTCAAATGTGAAGCTGAAGGTCTTTGACGCGCTGGAAAACCATAATCTTCCCGCCCTCATGGAAGCGGGACTAGCGGTTTCGATCCATTCCGATGACCCCTCGTATTTCGGAGGCTATATCGGTGAGAATTTCGCCGCGTGTCAGAAAGCCATGGGTCTAAGTAAGGAGCAAGTCCGCACACTCGCCCTAAACTCTTTTGAAGCCTGTTTTATCGAACTCGATAAAAAAGAAGGGTTCATGACCGAGGTTGAATCCTTCGAAGTATAACTAGGGACCAAGTCCCTAGTTGTTTAGTTGTTGAGGGCTCATTGTTCACCGTATGCCGATTTGAAAATATAGTTTCGCGCTGCGAGCGCGATGCTTGAAGATTCGCTTCGCGAATCTCCAAGCCCGGGGGCTTCCCAGCTGCATGAACGTCTTGAATTTGATTCAACTTCTGTCGGTTTTGCCCCCGGGGTAAAGAAATTACGCTTATTTTTTCAGCGATAAATTCCAGAAAATATTCCCACCCTTGTTGCGCAAATAGGACGAAATTTCCGACAGGACCGATAACTTGTGGCGATGCCCCCACGGGAGCGCGGGCGTCGAAGGCCTGGATCGAAGCTCTAGTGCCGGGGGGAGTCGCTAACTCTTCGACGCCCTTAAAAATTCCTGCACATAGCTGATGTGCGCAAGCTCGGCTTTCTCTTTCTTTTCGACGACGTCTTTCTTTTTTTGGGTCATGCGAATCTCCTATTTTGGCCAGGAGCCGCGTGAGGCGGGATTCCTTGCCCGGTTCTACGGGCAATAAAAAGGCCCGCTTTAACGGTATTTTTTGGGAGGCCGCCGTAAGTTGAGAATTAAACCGGCCCTTCCTGCACCATCAGTATACACAAAATCTAAAAGCTTGAAGCCTTACATGCCCTCGAAGATGCCGCTATAGATTTCGATCCGCCGCTTGAAGCCATCGGCCATGTCGGCAAGCACATCGACCCCATGTTTGGCATTTTCGCGTACATCACGCATGAGGCGATTGCTGAAGCTCCGTTCGAGATCCTCCAGACGGCCTTTATAGTCCCGCAGTAATTGGGACAGGATCGCTTCGTCGATTCTTAACGTTTGAAGGCGGGATTCATCGGACTCCCGGGAATCCTTGATTTCAGCCTTTGAGTCCTTATACATGCGGCGCAGTTTCCGCAAATCTCCATTGGCGAAGGCCTCGTTAACAGCGGCCATCCGGGTCTCGTAATACTGTTTGTCCTGCGCGTGCGGCGCCGCGTCCGGGTGATACCGTTTCGCGAGCTCCCGGTAAAGTTTCTTTAGTTCGTTTTTTTCCTCGGGTTTTATTGAATCGTCTTTCTTGACTGCCGCGCGCGGATGTTTTTTCCGCCGAACCGCGTCGGGACGAATCCCTCTTCCGAGTATCTTGTTGCGAAGGGTGTCGAGCTTTTCCGCATGAATGCCTACGCGGGGCCAGTACTCCGTTTCATGGAATTCATCAAGACTGATTTCGAGAGCGACGAACTGATCGATCGTATCGGAGATATGTCTTTCCTGTTGGACAATACGGCCGCGGGCGAAGCGGATCTCCTCTTCGACAGGGGATTCCTTCGGAATAAGGTTTTGGGACAGGGGCATCCCCCTAAAGATAGCCGATGGTTGTTACGAAAAGATCGAATTTTTCAGCGGTTTTCAATCCACCGCGCGAGGCGGTTGATGAGGCTGGTATAGATGGCTTCCATGCGTGTGGTCCGCCCGTCGGGTTGAATAGTGGGAAGATCCTTTTCCAATTTATGGATCACGGGGAGGGTTTCGCGGCGGTAGACGCGCATCCGCTCCTTAAAAACCGATGCGGTATCGTCTTCGCGTCCCCGGGCAAGAATACGCCGTTTTAGCTCACTCCGCGGTGCATCGAGTCGAATCATCGCGTCGAGTTTTAAGTTATCGGTCAGGATGTCCTGGAGAGCGGCTTCTTCGATCGGCCGGCGGGGAAATCCGTCTAGGATATAGCCGCGTTCCTGCACATCCGGACGTGCGAGCCGTTCCCTGACGAGGTTCATCACGAGCTTTGTTGAAACCAGCTTGCCTTCATTCATGCGTTTGCGAATTTGCGGTTTGTCCTTAGCATAGACCCGCAGCAGCTGGCCGACGGATATGTGCACAACACCTGTTTTCGCGGCGATGAGCTTGGCCTGAGTTGTTTTCCCGACACCGGGAGGTCCCGTAATCGCGAGGTGCATGGGCCCCGCAGTATCAAACGCGGTAACGGATGTTCCGGATTTTTTTGATTTCTTAGACTCTTTGACGACGGCCAGGAGGTTTTCAAAAACGGGAGACTTCTTTTTTTCCTTTCTTTCTTCCGTCGGAGACGCGGCATTGACGGCTTTTTGGGGCAGTGCTTCGATTCGGACGGGAACGGCTGTCTTGGGTAGGGAGAGGGCTTGAAGGGTTGGAACCACAAGCCCAAAAGTGGGGGTGAGAGAAGGCGCCGCAAGGGTGGTCTTGAGGGTGGGGGCTGCGAGCGTAGCGCCTAGCGGGAGAATCACCGGGGCTGATCGCGTTACGATGGGTTTGGCTGTGAGGGCGCGCCCGTGGCTAAGAACGGGAAAAACAGCAATTAGGACTGCCGAGGCGATAGCCTGGTAACAGTTCATACTACAGAGTGCGCCTGGAATAGGGGGGCGGGGAGGGCCAAATGGGCCGAAATTCATTGCCCTTTTGGCTTAAAGCTGATTGAAGAGGTAGCGCCGGACAATCGTGCTCAGCGGGGAGCTCGGGATATCTAAATCCCCGGCGCTTTCGATCTTTCGTGCCGAATGGATATCGCGGGCAAAATCGTCGTCGAGGTCGGCTGCGAGTTGGGCATCAAGTCCCGCGACGGCCATTTCATGCTCATAGCGCTCGCTTCGGGGATGGATGTTATACGAGGTGACATTCGAGTAGATGCCGTCTACGGTCATGAACTTGGCGTGGAGCATTGTGTCGCGCATGATGTAAACATTGGCGCCCGCTTCAATAAGTTCCGGAAGGCTTTCCAGAATCGGAACGACCACGATCGGTTGGTCAACGCTTTCCGCAGAATTGGTGAGGATATTTACTTCGACTCCGCGTTCGATCGCTTCCAGGAGCGCGGAGCGTATAGCGGGAAAGGAGATGAAGTAGGCGTTTTCTATGTTGATGCGTGTGGAGGCACCCGAGATCGCCTTGAGCATCCCGAGAAGTACCGACGCCGGTTCTCCGGGCTGCTGGTAGCTGATTGCAATGCGGGCCTGCCCCGGATAGTCTCCGGTATAATCCAGGACATCCTCAACACGATCGTGGGGAAGTTTTTGGTCCCGGACCTGGCCATTCCAAACGTCGGCAAAGAGAGCTTCACTGTCATCGACAGAGGGGCCTTCCAGCCGGACATCCATGTCGCGCCATTTTTCGCCTTCGGGATCGGTGTGCAGGTACGGATCACCGACGTTCCGCCCGCCGGCGATGGCAACCCTTCCATCTACAAGGAGCATCTTCGAGTGCAGCCCATCGTACGGGCGCTCGGGATCGAGAAAGCGGATAACATCGATGCCCGCCTCTTCCAAGCGTGCGATTTCAATGCGCCCGTGCCCGCTATCGTCAACGGTTTGTCCATCGACCATCACGCGTACCTTGACGCCTTGCTTGTGTTTCGCGATGAGTAAATCCACCGTCTCGCGGCCGGCTTTGTCATCGTAGACCGCCCATGCCATGAGGTTAATGCTCTGTTTTGCGTTTGCGATCAAATCGTTTCTAGCGGCGTAGGATGCCTCTCCCGAGGAAAGAATCTCGATTTTATTGTCGTCGGAGAAGCTGACCCCTGTTAGGCGCTGCATTTCCTCGATGAATCCTTCTTCTTCAAAGAGCGAGGGTTCCCCGGGCCCGCGGGGAGCGAATTCGCTGCGCCGTACCGCTTCCATTTGACGCGCGCCGCGGGCTTCCCACTCTTCAAATGGATTGGAACCGGGGGTAAGCCCGGCGCCGGCGAGTTCCGCGGCTACGATTTTAGAGAGGCGGTGGGCATAGGCATCCTTTTTCGCCGCGTCCATGACCGGCAGATGATCCGCAATGCGGGGATCATCCAAAAGAAGCCGGAGGCCGGGTTCTAATTGGCCCGAGGCGGATGCTCCCGCGATCAGTTGAAGGATTTCCGGTTCCGCGGCGATGGGGTCGCCGCCATGGCGCAAAAGTGCGGAAATTATTTTGTTGGCAAAGGCGTCGATCGGGTTTTCCGGGGGGGCGGCCGCGTTAACCAAGGATAGGTCCGCGCCCGAGAAAAATTTCATGAGCGTGCGAATGCCTTGGGCGGGTGAGGGGGCGCGCGAATTTTTTTGCAGCGTTTCTGTCAGTGTTTCAAGGCCGCCGAGGACCGGGTTGAGTACTCTAGGCTTAGCGCGTTTGACGGTTTCTTGCGGCGCGACCGCTTGCTGTATTGGGAGAATTGTTGAGGGCAGCAATGGCGTTAACGTTGGAAGCGCCGAAGACGTGAGCGACGGCATCGACAGGCTTGGAAGCGTGGTCGTAAGTGAGGGCGTTGCCAATTTTCCGAAGGCAGGACCTGTGTGAATTGGAATAACCCCGACAGGTCCTTTCGTTACCACGCGAGCGAAAGCAACCGCCGGGCCGAGGATAAGACAAAAGGAGAGTAATAGGCGCGCCATTTCCCGTATTTTAGGACAACCTAAACGGATATCGATTGGGGCTCAAGGGCAGGTATTTTAAGGAAAGAGGCCCCTCGGAGATTAGGACTTCTGGCCGAGAGATTTATCGCTTGCGTTTTTTACGTTTTCTTTGGTTGCCGCGGCGCTTGATCTGCCCTTCTTGCCGGGCCTTGGAGGCCGCACGCATCATAGCCCCATCGCCTTGTTCGAGCATCATACGGCCCTGACCCTGGTTGAGCAGGTCCATAATGGCTCCGGCGACAATGATGAGATACGGGGCTGCGAGAGGTCCGGGAAGTCCCGCGCCGACGCGGATGGCTTCCCAGGCTAAAGCAATCGCGGCAAGCCCGGCCGCGCCGCCAAGGCTGATTTTATCGCTGATATCCCGGAAGTACCCGGCGATGCCGTCGCCCGGCCGGACCCCGGGAATATAGCCGCCGGAGTTTTGAATCTGGCTGGCGATTTCTTTCGGGTCGCTGGTCGCTCCGCTGTAGTACCAACTGAAAAATCCGATCAGAACGGGAACGAGAATGACAGTGAGGATGTTTCCTTCCGGGAATAAAGCGTAGAGAGGCAGTACGGCAATCGCGCCGAGGATGCCGGCCGAGTTTACCTTCACCGGAATTGCTGTTTTTTGACCGCCCATCATTTGCCGTCCGACAACACGGGCGGAATACATAACGTTGATCTTTCGCTGCGCTGTTTCTATGGCGACCACCGAGCTGAGAATGAGGATGATGGCGCCGATGGGCAGGAGCGCGACCATCATGCCAATCTTTTCTTCATTCAACAGCGTGAAGAGAGACGCCATGACGCCGGGAAATCCGCTGGCGATCTCGACGAGAATAAGCCACACAATCCCGCTGCCGAGACCCGACTCGGTAATCTCCTCGGCGATAAACAGAAGCAGCATCGAGCCCGCTGCAACAGTCAGAACGGAATGAGCACTTGCGAGTGTTATGGGCGCAGTCCAGTTGATTGCAAATAAAACGGCGAAAATCGCGGTCACGTAGCGTGTTACGGCATCGAGTTTTTCACGCCCTTCGCTGCCGCCTTCGAAATAGGACGAAAGGGCGCTGACATGGGGGCGCAGCATGCTGATGAGGATTGCTGCGCACAGGTAGGGAATAATCCCTCCCGAAAAAAGCGTTAGCGTTTCGCTGCCCGGAACCGGGATCGAATATCCGATTCGGGAGGCGGCTAGAAGCGCTGCGGTAATGAGTATGCGCTTGGGGACCGAGGAATTTTGAAATTGAGCAGCGACGTCAGCCATGCAGGGATTCTACCAATTCCCCGTTATTGCGGAACGGCCTTTAAGATCAGATCGCCCGGTTCGATGAGGTCTATGACGGTGAGACCCTCGGTCACTTCTCCGAATACGGTGTATCGTCCGTCGAGATGGGGGGTCGGGATGTGGGTGATAAATATTTGGGCTCCCCCGGTATCCTTCCCTGCCTTGGGCATTCCGAGAGTGCCCCGTTTGTAGCGCCGGCGGTTGATTTCATCACGGATGTTGTAGCCGGCATCGCCCCAGCCTGTTCCGCGAGGGTCGGCTCCTTGTATCACAAAATTCGATAGGACGCGGTGCCAAGGGGTCCCGTTGTAAACTCCTTTTTGGGCCAGGTCGATAATGTTCGCGCAATGGATCGGAGCGTCTTCCCAAAAAAGAGTCAGAAGAATTCGGCCCTTGGTCGTTTCCAGTAAGAGTTTCTTTGGGCCCGGTTCTGCATTTAGAAACGGCGATACGCCGGGTTTTGGGGGAGGGGGTGCGGGTAGGTCGAATGCCTTGGCGGCTTTTGTACGCACCGATGGCGCCGGATCACTGAGTAGTTTTTGCTTCAGCGGTTCAAGATTGAACTTTTTAGCCGCGTCTACAATGGATTCGCGCACCTCGATATATTCGCGTGCTAAGCGG
>JBFIEP010000073.1:0-9070 GCA_041603335.1 Elusimicrobiota bacterium
ATCGAACGGACAGTCCAACTCGGGCTGTCGTGGACCGCGACAACACGGGTGACGCGCATGACCCCGGCGGACTCCTCGATTGTCTTGGAGATTCCGCTGCTGCCCGGAGAATCGGTCAACACCGAAAGCGTTCGCGTCAAAGACGGCAAGGCGCTCTTAAGCCTTGGACCCAAATCGCAATCCGGGGAGTGGACCTCCACGCTCAAGGAAGCACCTTCGCTTTTATTGAAGGCATCTCAGGATGTTCCCTGGGTCGAGCAATGGTCGCTTTATGTTGATCCGCTCTGGCACGCCGAAGTCTCGGGAATCCCCACGGTGCATCCGGCCAGCGCCGTGCGCCAACGCGGCCGCATCTGGCGGCCATGGCCCGGAGAAACCGTGACCGTCACCGTCACGCGTCCTCAAGGCGTCGAGGGTCAAACGCTTACGATTGACTCGGCAAATCTCTCACTTTCGCCGGGGATCCGTGCGACCGATGCGACCCTGACCCTTTCGCTGCGCTCAAGCCGCGGCGGCCAACATCCCGTTACACTGCCCGAAGGGGCGGACCTGCAATCGGTAAAGATCGACGGCAGACTCCAGCCCGTACGCGAAGAGAAAGGAAAGGTCGTACTCCCCATTAGACCCGGAACGCATTCCGCGGAACTGAAATGGCGCGAACCAAGAGGCATCCGTCTTTCCTACTCAACCTCCAAGATCGACCTTGGCGCGCCGAGCGTTAATCCGACGATCGCTGTAAACATGCCGAGTGACCGCTGGACATTGCTCTTATGCGGCCCGCGGCTCGGCCCGGCTGTTTTGTTCTGGCCGCTTCTCTTCGTATTCCTGCTTCTGAGCATCGGACTTGGACGGATTTCTCTTACGCCGCTTAACTGGAAACATTGGTTTCTCCTCTCGCTCGGACTCACCCAGGTTCCGATGGTTGTATTCGGGATCATCGCGGGGTGGCTTATCTGGCTGGGTTGGCGCGGAAAAAACCCGCCGGAAGATGCGCGCTCCTTTGATGCCCAGCAAGTGTTTCTTGCGGGACTAACGGGGCTCGCGCTCATATGCCTATTCCACGCCATTACTCATGGGCTGCTCGGCCTTCCCGATATGCAAATCGCCGGCAACGGCTCGTCACGCGGATTGCTCAACTGGTATCAGGACCGGTCGGGGATATCCCTCCCCCAAGCCTGGATTTTCTCGGCTCCGCGCTGGGTCTATCGCGCTGCGATGCTCGCGTGGGCGCTATGGCTTGCCGCGTCGCTGATCGGCTGGCTTAAGTGGGGCTGGTCGTGCTACGCGCAAGGAGGGTTATGGAAGGAGCTTCCGCGCAGCGCGAAGAACGCGCTTGGGGTGCCGCCACCGCCTAAAAAAGACGATAAGAAATAGCATTAGAATTTGGTCGACAACGAAATCCGCTGAACGCTTCCGAGCTCGCCGAAGGGCGTCAACGAATAGTCGAGATTAAAGCGGCCGAGCTTAAAGCCCAACCCGCCGCCAAGAGCGCCGAGCGGGGACTCAGCGGCGCCAACCTCTCCCTGACTGCGCTGGAAACCCGCCCGCAGCTGAAGCGTGGAGAGAACCGCGTATTCCGTTCCAAGGTTAAAGATGAATTTATTCGAATGGGGACGGTATTGGATTTCAGAGGCGATCATAAATCCCCGAAACGCTTTCACGGCAACTCCCCCGGCGAAGCTCAACGGAAGCTCGGAACGCTGATTCCCAAACTGCAGCCCGCGACCGAGATTTCGAACGGATCCGCCCAAGCGCCATTTTCGCGCCGCCCCGATAAAGGCGACAGCACCCATATCGATCGCGTACGTGCTGGCCTTCGAGTCGGCAATGCGGCTGTCGATGCGCTTAACGGCAAATCCGAAATGAAGCTGCTTACTAAGCGGGCGGGCATACCCGATCGACAACGCCATATCGCCCGCGTCAAAATCCTCGGTTCGGGAACGGTCGGCAGCCCGGCCCTGCTGGGGTGTCTGCGCCAGCCGCGTAATGCCGATTCCGAGCACCCCGCGATTATGCCGCGCGAGCCCCGACACCTGGGTATTACCCGTCCGCCGGGTTTCCGTCCGGGTGACCGTTCCCAACGGGACCCCGAGACTTAACGAATCATAGGTATCCCCCAAAAACATCATCGCGCGCGAGGCGCCCATTTGCGTCTGCTTCATCTGCGCCATTCCGGCGGGATTCCAAAACATCGAGTCCGCGTCATCGGCCATGGCGGTATAGGCGTTGCCCATCCCGATCGCGCGCGCACCGACGCCGATCTTCAGGAAGGCGGCTCCTTCCTGGGCGTGCGCGGGCGCGGCCGCAGCGGCCAGCAGTACGATCGCGATAAATTTGCCTACTTGATGACTGAACATTTTCCTGTTTTCTTCGAAGATCCGATTCCCGCGCCATGCGCGGCGACAACGTAGTAATACACACCGCTGCCGACAGATCCGGTATTCCACTGATACTCAAACGCCTGCTCGGGCCCCTGTCCGTCATCGATAATCGACGGCGGCCCCAACACCTCGGCGGAATGAACAAGCTCGCCTGACAGATCGTAGATGCGAAGATCAATTTTATCGGCGGCACCGGCTTCGACATGGAAGGTCGGCGATTGACCCGCGCGGGCGGGATTGGGGAAGCAATACACTTCAGCCATTTCCGTGATATTGAGAATGGTGTACTCTTCGAATAAGCCGAAAAGCGTGAAGTGATCAATCGTAAAGGCCACCCCGGTCTGCCCCGTCACAGACGAGAGGGCGTAGTTGCCGCTGGTTTTAATCTTTACCCACTCCGCCTTGGCTTCGTCGTAGAAGTACGGCTTTAAATTCTTGATCTCGATTTCCGTACCGTCGAGGATTCCATCCTTATCCTCATCGGGCGTCGGCAAGGTTACCGTAATCGCTTTCTCGAATTTATCCTTACCGCTGACAAAACTGATCTCCTTAAAGACAGACGCCGATTTAAGATGCTTCGTGTCTTCCTTCTTTTTCTTGGGTTCAGGAGCGTTGTTTTTCGATACGCTTACAATCTCGATCTTGTCGCCGGCGTCAACGGTGTCCTTGGGGATTTTGACCTTGGTCCCATCAGCGGTGTCGACTTCGTCATCCTTGTCGGCCGCGACGGTCGCCGTTAGCTTATGGTCCTTATTCGGGTCGACATTCGGATTTCCGTCTTCCACGATGTCGGCGTTAGCGTCGTCAATCGTAACCGTGATTTCCTCAGGCGCTTCGGCCGCAAGTCCGTTCTCGTCATAGGCAACGGCACGCAGGCGATAGGAGCCGGTGCTGACATTGGCGTCACTAACGTTCCAATAGATGTGATAAGGCTTCGTCTCGTCGGTTTCGATTGCGGTCCAGGCTGTGTGTTCCTGATAGAAGAACTGGAACACGACCTTGGCAGTGTTGTCGCTGGCATTTGCGAGCAACTGCACCGCGTTTCCCCAAATCGTTTTTCCGTCTTTCGGGTTTTTAAGGACCGCGCTCGCCTTTCCGACATTCGGCGTCTCAAACGAAACCGAGGTTTTCGGACCTTCCTGACCGCGCTTATCGACGGCGGAGACGTAGTACACATACTCCGTCCCGCGCTCAAGATCTTCAGCGGTAAACTCAGCCTTCGTCACGAAAACGAAGTTCGCCGCATCTTTATAGACGCGGTATCCCGCAAGATCGGAATCGCTCAACCCCGTCCACGTGAGTTTCGCGTCGATCTTGCTGTCGAGGACCTTCGCCTTAAGATTGGCAACAGCCCCGGGAAATAGATCAATGCTAAACGACGTCCATGTCGTCGTGGATTCCTTGTTCCCCGCCGTATCTTCCGCCTGTGAAACGATGTAATACGTTGTCAGATCGGAAAGCCCGGTCAACGAGAGTGAGAAGTTTTCTTTTCCTTCTGCCGCATACTCAACCGGCGCGCCGCTTTCTGTCTTAAGGAATACACGAACCCTTGCGAGTCCGCCGCTGCCCGAATCCTTGGCCGTACCGGATACGGAAACCGTTGTCTTTGAATAAACCGAATGCGACGTGGGAACAATGATCTTCGAAGAAGGAAGCAATCCATCCAAAGGAACGGCGGATGCTTCGTCTGATTTCTCGCCGATGTTTCCGGCGTTATCGTACGCCGCGATGCGGTAGGTATAGGTTTGACCATCCGTCAGGCCGGTATCACTTAAGGAAGTCTTCATCGTTTCCGTGAGAAATTCCCCATCCCGGTACACCTTGTAGCCGGCCAAATCGGACTCCGAGTTTGCGGTCCACGAGAGATCGATGCGCGCGCCCGCCTCATGCGCGGATGCGGCCGGGGTATTCGCTTTCGCCGGCGGAAGATCGATGGAGAACGAGACGGCGGTTAAATTCGTTTCAACGTTACCGGCGCCATCGGTCGCGCGTGATGCGATCTCATACGAGTGTCCATCCTTAAGGTTCTCCAAGCTTCGCGTAAACGAGTCCAGACCTTTCGCCGTGAACCATTGCGTCTTACTGTCGCTTAAATCCTTAAGGGAAACATCAACCTTCGCGAGTCCGCTACCACCCGTATCTAAAGCCGTGCCTGAAAGGTGAACCGTTGAACTCGACATAACCGCGCCCGACTTCGGGGTCATAATCTTCGATGACGGAAGCAGTCCATCCAGGGGAACGGCGGACACAGCATCCGACTTCGGTCCCTCCTGACCAGCTTTATCCAAGGCAGCTATGCGATAGCTATAAGTAGTGCCGTCGTTTAAACCCGTATCACTTAAGGAATCAGTACTCGTTTGAATGAGGAAGTTTCCATCACGGTAGACCTTGTAGCCAACAACGTCCGTCTCCGTATTCGCAACCCAGGCAAGATCAATCCGGGCCCCAAGGGGATTGGCAGATGCCGTTGGGGTATTTGTTTTCGACGGCGGCAAATCGATGCTGAACGTCATGATCGTCAATTGCGCCTCGACATTCCCTTCAGCATCGGTCGCGCGGGAAGCGGCTTGATACACATGAGTATCTTCCAAGTCGGTCAGCGCCAACTGAAACGAGGTGGTCCCATTAGCCACCAGCCATTCTTCTTCGCCATCGCTGATGTCTTTCAGCCAAATATCGATTTTCTCGACACCGCTGATCCCAGCGTCACTTGCCGATCCAGAGATCGTTGCAATGCTCTCATGCAAAACCGACTCATCGGCGGGGGCTATGATAAACGAATCAGGAGGAAGCTTATCTGCCGGGACTCCAGAGATGGGTGCCGACTGTTCACTTTCAAGTTCGGCCGTGGAGACAGCACTCAGACGATAGGTATACGTTGTCCCATCGGTAAGGCCTTCATCCGAATAGGATGTACTTGTCGTCGCAATGAGAAAAGCTCCATCCCGATAGAGACGATAGCGGGCTAAGTCTGCCTCCCCATTCGAATTCCACGTTAACTTAAGACTTCCCCCCATGTGCGGAGCCTCAACAGCAAGACCCGAAGGGATCGCGGGGGCAACATCGGGGGCCTCGGGTTTTTCAATGCGCACCGCGAAGGGACCGGCATTTCGCGAGTTTCCAGCAACGTCTTCAACTATAAATTTAACCTGGTTGGTCGCCGTACAAGGGGATTTACCTTCGCAAACAGCAGTATCAACAGTCCATGCAAAATCCAAACCGTAGCCCGACAGTGTATTTCCGCTTAAGGCCGCTGCAACGGTTATCCATGAACTTCCAGCGTTTGTGGAATAGTTGACCGAAAAACCGTTTTGAGAAAGTCCGCTTTCAAGGTCTTGAACGGTAAGCTGCACCGTGACGCCTAGTGCAAGCGGATTGTATTCACTTTCAGCGACACTCTTACCAGCATCATCCAAGGACCGAAAATCCGAGTACGCCGGCGGTGTTTCATCTTTCACCGCCTCCATCGGATACACACCCGTATGCGCAGGGTCACGGCGGAACATCGGCCACTCCCGTGCATAAGGAGTCACGGAAGAACCATTGTCCCGGAAAGCCCAGAACATATCCCCCTTCATCTTGTTGCCGATATTGCCTTTGCGGTCCTGGAAGAAAATATCGAGTTTTCCATCTCCATCCGCATCGGCAACAACAGGTGAGGAAACGATCTCAGCCTCGACGGAGGCCCCGCCGACGATTTTTCCGTCTGTCCCATTAAGAACGTAGAGCAAACCGCCCCACGTTGTTGCGTAAACTGAGAGACTTTCACCTGGGTTACGTCGGGCAAGCGCGGGCGATCCGTATACTTCGGACCCAAGCCGACTCTTCCAAAACAAAGAACCGTCTTTTTTTAGCGCGTAAAGATGCCCATCATTGGAGCCGAAAACGATTTCGAAATTTCCGTCGCCATCGATATCACCAACCGCTGCAGAAGAATAAATATCTCCACCTGTCGCAAAGCTCCACTTTACCGAACCCGTATCACCGGACAACGCGCGGAAGGTACCTCTCCCATCTCCGATCAGCACCTCAACAATTCCATCTCCATCAAGATCAGCCAACGCGGGGGAAGTGCGCGCCTTGCGATATGCGGGAAGTTCGTATTTCCAACGAAGCGCTCCGGTTTCTGCATTGAGGCAGTAGAGATACCCCTTGCTGTAAGTCCAGACCCCATTGAGGTAGACACTCCCGCTTTCGGAAGTGATGAGGACCTCCTTAACTCCATCGCCGTCAAGATCTTTAACCGCAGGTGAGGACCAAATAAAATTCGAGACCGGGAAAGCCCAATTGAGCTTTCCCGTCACCCCATCGATAGACCGAACATATTTGTCAAAGCTTCCTCCAAAAACGGTGGGGCCTTCTCCTTTCTTCAACTCATCGACGGCAGGCGTTGAAATGGCATGTGATCCGAGCTTATAGCGCCACGTCCAATTTCCGTGACTGTCGAATGCTTGGATCTGATTGCCGGAAGTCGTTCCCCCGAGGATTTCGGGTGTTCCATCACCATCCAAATCGTAAAGAGTGGTCGACGAATGGGCCTCATCGTTTTCAGTATTTTTTGTGAGGACGACAGTCCCGTTTGAACGGAAGAGAAACCAACGTCCGGGAGGACCCGAGTGTCCGAGGGGATAATACTCCTCATTTCCCGTCGCGATCTCAAGCCCGGGCAACTCGGAGCGCAGCTCACCGACTGAAGCGCTCGGTCCGGGAATCATGCGATAGAACCCGCCATAGACCTTATCGAAAGGCTTGCTCCACGCAACTTCAAGCGTTCGGTTCACGGTAAATGTATTGGGAGCATCGGCCGTCCCGGGGATCGACCCGGTCGGAGGACCGTTTCCTTCGTAATCAGTCGCGTCAATAAAGTAGGAGACCTTCTTTCCCTTTATCTTCATTAATTCGGTCGAGGGAATCACGGCGCGATACGTTGATCCTGAAGTTTTCTCCATCGGGATCGTCGTATAGTTTTCGCTCTCCGGGCTCCAAAAAGTAAGCGTGACGACCGCGACTTCATCGTCGTCATCTACCTGGGCCTCCAGGATGAGATCATCAAAATCCGAGATAGCTCCTGTAAACGGCGAATGAGAAACCACAGGCGCCTTTGTGTCATTGGACGCGATATCCTCGATCACGCTGATACTCGAGCTGGAATAATTCGCAACATAAATCCGCTCAGCCTTCTCATCAACAGCGATGTCGCGCGGCGTTCCCTCCACGGAAACCGTCGCGACGACCTCGAGAGTTCCGCCGTGAATAATCGATACCGTTGCATCACCTTCGTTCGCCACATAAATACGTGTTCCCTTTTTCTTTACGGCAACGGTACGAGGGGATTTCCCAACGGGAATTGTCGCGATCACTTCATCGGTCTTTGAATCGATCACAGAAACGCTGTTGGAACCGTAGTTGCTGACAAATACTCGATTCCAAATAGGGTCTGTAGCGACTCCTTCCGGATACTTACCGACCGGGATTTTTTTCAGAAGTGTTTTAGCCGCGAGATCAACCACCGCGAGCGTGTCATTCCCATAAAGAGCGATGTAGGCTTTATTATTCGCAGGGTTTTTCGCGACCCCTCGAGGAGAATCGGTCGCTGCGGAAATTGTGAGGAAATCGGTTTCGACACCCGACATGGGGTCGAAGAAAATTAATTGGCTCTTCCAATGTCCCTGCACAATAGCACCGTACTGTTTGACGAGAAGCAATTTGTCATTAGCAACTTCCTCGCTCTTACCAAACAAACCATGAACGTACTGAGGCATGTAGGTCCACTTATAAGACTGCAGATCGACCGCCATGTAGGCGGAGAAACTACTGTTAAACCCATATCCTCCCTGAAAGACAAAGGCCTTTCCGAATTTCGGGTATTGCGCAACACCCTTAGTAAAGCTCCAGGTCCTAACAAATTGTTTTTCAGCGTGGGTTTGCGTATCCCAAACAAGAAGTCCTGCGGATTGGTCAGTGGCAATTAGAGCGTTGGACGAATTATCCGAGAGCGAGATATCAGAAGGGGAATCCCGACGGATATCAATAAAACCGAAGTCGTTATTTTTTGAAGCATCTGAAACCAGAACCTCCGACCGGTAGTAGTCGATCGCGTAAGCCGCGCTCCGGCCCCGATCCACCGCGACCTGCTTTCTCGAAGAGCCTTTGAATTCTTTGGTGAACTGGAGTTGGCCGGTTGTCGGGTTGAACGCTCGAACCCCGGAATAATTGGAGGTATAGAGAAGGTTTTCTCCCGGGACAAGCCCCATACTTCCATAACACGCACAATAAAAATTTGTGGGGGTTCCCAAGTTTCCAGAAGCATTAATAGGGAAGCGATAGACCCGCGAACCGGAAACCGCATAAAGGATCCCTGCAGTCTCATCTAGATCCAACGGAACTTCCCAGTTGTAAGCGGGGAGAGGCAGGGTCTGCTCGAGCGCAAGATTTGCCTTATTAAGAACGAGGAGCTCACTCTTATATTGATAGGTGGTATAGGTATGCTTCCCGGAGACCTTCGTTCCTGTCGGGATCATGCGAATCTGGTACAGATAGATTTTCTTAGATCCAATCTTGATCTTGGTTCGCGGATAGCGATTATTAAGATCGTCGAATGCAAACACCGCTTCGGTCACATGAGTTGCCGGGTTCCAGCGCACCAACTGCGGACGGTATTTTTTAGCAAGCGAGTCATATTTCTGGCG
>JBFIEP010000074.1:0-8956 GCA_041603335.1 Elusimicrobiota bacterium
GCTTCCCATTAACTTTAACTTCCCGGGACCCGGCGTCAATTTCAAGGCCGCCCGCCTCAAGCGCTCCGCCCCGATCCGGTGAATTTTCGTAACGCCGCAAAACCGCGTTGATTCGGGCCATCAGCACCTTCATTGGAAAGGGTTTTAATACGTAATCATCGGCACCGCCATCGAGTCCCTCGATGATGTCCTTCTCATCCACAAGATTTCCCGACATGATAATCACGGGCATCTGGAAGGTTTTTTTCCCTTTTTTGAGGAGACGGCACAATTCATGCCCGCCTAACCCCGGCATTTCACCGTCAATAAGCGCTAAATGGGCGTTTGCCTCCGCAGCAAGATGGCGGCCGTCATCCCCATCGACAGCCGTCGCGACATCAAAGCCCTTTAAAATTAAGAACTTTTTTACCGATTCGCGGAGTTCCTCATGATCGTCAATCACGAGAATTTTCTTTTTCATTTGTCGGCATTTTATCCTTTTTTCCAGCCTCCGCAAGCCCGTGAGAATTCCGTGAACAGCCCGTGAGGGGGCCGGGAACGCCGGAGGCTAAACTTAAGGGGAAGGAGGAAAATGAAATGACCATCAAATACCTGAACCAGCAGACTCCGCACTACGAGATTCCCCCGATCGAATTACAGATCCACCAGGCGGCTTTAGCCCGATCAGCCTCGCGCCGAGAAAATTGGCTTCTCACATGCCCTGCCTACAGGAAGGAATTAGAACAATGACAAACATCTTCGCTCCATTCGCCCGGCTCGTCTCCGGCAAGCGCCGCGAGCGGGCGACAGAAGAGCGGATTCAGACCGTCTCGCATGACCTGCGGGCCCCCATTCACGCCACCGAAGGGTATCTGCACTACCTCTTAGAACGGGAAAGCGGTCCGATCAACCAGGAGCAGGAAGAAGTACTGGAGTCGGCGCTCGATAGCCTCCGCTATATGAAACGCTTCATCGATGACATGCTTGATCTCGCGAAGATCGAGGCGGGGGCGATGGTCTATCAAAAGGAATCAACAGACCTGCAGTCGGTCCTGAACGAAACGACGGATCTCTTTAAATTCGCGATCCGCGAAAAGGGTCTTATTTTTTCCCTGCGCATCCAGCCCGGACTCCCCAATGCAGCAATCGATCGCGATCGCATCCGGCAAGTCCTAACGAACCTCCTTTCCAATGCCATCAAGTTCACACGCCGGGAAGGCCGCATCTCGCTTTCCGCGCGGGCCAACAGCCAACGCATTCTCATCTCGGTCGCAGACACCGGGATAGGGATCCCCGAAGAACAGCTTCGCGCACTCTTCGCCCGCTTCAGCCGCCTGGAAGTCGAACGATCCGCCGATGAGAAATCGGAAGGGACCGGCCTCGGCCTCTGGATCGCACGCGGCATTGTCCGCGCGCATGACGGGGATCTCTGGGTCGATTCAAAGAAAGGTGTTGGGTCAACGTTCCAATTTACACTGCCGCTAAACAAGGAGGAGTCACGATGAATGAAGTTAAACGGAAAAAGAAAACGATTCTTATCATTGACGACAGAAAGGATGATCGCCGTCTCGTAAAACTCCTACTCAAAAAGTTTGACTGCGAGGTAATCGAAGCGATGAACGGCACCGATGGGCTCGATCTCGCCGACAAGCACCAGCCAAAGCTAATCCTCATCGATCAAATGATGCCGGGAAAAACGGGACTTGAGACCGTTCACGAATTCAGACAGAACCTCGATATGAAAGTCAACATGCGGCTCAAAGACGTTCCGGTCATCATGCTTTCATCACGGAAATTCGATCAAGGCTTTACGGACTATTTAAAGATGGAAGGCATAGACTACCATCCGAAACCCGTCAAATCTAAATCGTTGCTTGAACAGATCGAGGCGGCGATCGGACCGCTGCAAATGAAATCATCGAAAAAACCGGGCACAGCGGCAGGATGGGGTGCAAAGCCCAAAGCCTCTTGGGGAGTGAAGAAATAACATGGCCCAACTCGCCGAAGTCCTCGTTGCGCAAGGGACACTGACTGAAGATCAAAAGGCCGCGTGCCTGACGCTCAAACAGCAGACCGGGCGGGCGCTTGGCAGCATCGCCATCGAACAGGGGTTTCTCACGGGACAACAACTCATCGAACTGCTCAGCGCTCCCTTATCCGAACCCATTGAAGATTATGTGCCGGAGGCGCTCCCCGAACTTCTCACCGAGATGATTCCAGGGGAGATTGCCCTTGAACTTCAATGCCTTCCCGTTCACGACAACGGAGAAATCCTGACCGTGGCGTTTGGAAACGAGGTCGATGACCTCCAGCTCGAACGCATGAGCGAGAACACCGGCCGCCAAATAGAGGCGTTTCTAACAAATCCCGGCTCGTTAGAAGCCGGATACGGTCTGCTCTACGGCCATGGCGATAACGGCGAAGCAGGCGAAGTCAGCGTCGCAGACCCGGAAGGAGACGAAGAGGAAGACAGCGAAAGCGGCATCGAAGGATTCGACTTTGTCGGGGGAGGATCGGAAGACGGCGATAGTTCCGGGGACGAAGGTGATGGAGAAGAGAACGAAGAGCAGGACGCCGGACCGGAAATTGAAGACTTCAAAGGCGTTATGGATGACGCTCTCGGGGGTGTCGAAATCGTTCAGGAACAGAGCGGGCAATCGACGATCCAAGGGCTCGAACTCGATCCCAATTCTCCCGCCATCGTTAAACTCGTAAACGGCATCTTAATCCGTTCGCTCAACCTCGGCGCCTCGGACATCCACATTCAGCCCCAAGAAAAAGCCCTCCAGGTTCGTGTACGCGTCGACGGACAGCTTCATTCCCTCATGAAATTGCCCCAGGCCGTCTCGGCAAAAATAGCGGCCCGCATTAAAATCATGACAACCCTGAACATCACCGAGCGGCGTCTTCCTCAAGACGGTCGATTTAAAGCCAAGGTCGGTTCCGGGCAAACCGAATTCCGCGTGAGCGTTTGTCCTTCGGCGTTTGGAGAAAAAATCGTCATCCGCGTTCTGGGAGGAAGCAATCTCAAGGGCGACGTCGCCCAAATGGGCTTTACGCCCCGGGACCTCTCCGTTACGAAGGCGGCGCTGCAAAGCCCGACCGGGATGATTCTCGTCACCGGCCCGACCGGAAGCGGAAAAACCACAACGCTCTACACGATGCTCAAATCACTCAACACGCCGGATAAAAACGTTGTTACCGCCGAGGACCCGATCGAATACACCCTTCCGGGACTCACCCAGGTTCCGGTAAATCCCGACATCGGCCTGAGTTTCGAAGAAGTTCTTCGCTCGTTCCTTCGTCAGGATCCGGATGTAATCCTTGTCGGCGAGATTCGCGACAAACCCACGGCGGAAATCGGGATTAAGGCCGCGATGACAGGTCACATGGTCCTTTCAACACTCCACACCAATTCAGCACCCGCGACCATCATGCGTCTAAAGAACATCGGCGTTGACCGCTTCATGCTGACATCGGCGCTCAAACTCGTCATCGCCCAGCGCCTCGTCCGCGCGCTGTGCGATCACTGCAAAACACCGGGGACACTCACCGACGCAGAGAAGGTCGGACTCAGCGAAAAAGAGATTTCCATGCTGGGAAAGGTTTACATGCCGCGCGGCTGCGACGTGTGCCGCAAGATTGGATATAAGGGCCGCCGTCCCGTCCACGAAGTCCTTCCCGTCCACTCAAAGGCGATGAAGGAGGCGATTCTCGAACCCGGCGACGCCCGGATTGGGACTGTCGCACGCGAAGAGGGAATGCTGACTCTCCGCGAAAACGCCATGCAGTTAGCTGCAAACGGCGTCACCTCTTTAGAGGAAGCACTTAAAGTCGGAATGGGGGATTAATGAACTACTCACTGCTTGAAGAATTTTTCGACGGATCAAGGACACCCCCCGCAATGGATTTGCGGGCCGAACGACATTTTTATACCGTCTCGGGAAGACGAAGCAGACAAACCATGAACGAACCCCCCTCTTCCAAGACGGTTGCCCAGCCGGCCGACAAAAAAATTCTCATCGTTGATGATGACGACGACCTGCGTGAACTTCTTGCCCTCATTCTTAAGCAGGAAGGATTTACGACGAGCGAAGCCCCGGACGGCAAAGAAGCCCTTGCGGCGGTCAAGGACCAGCGTCCCGACCTAATTATTCTTGACCTCATGCTCCCCCGCTACGGCGGCTATGAGGTTCTACGGGAACTGCAAAAAGGCGAAACCTCCTCCATTCCGATATTCGTGGTTACGGGCCGCTACAAAGATCTCGCGACGGCCAACATGATTCGCAACGAATCGAATGTTGTCGAGTTCCTCGAAAAGCCGATTGATCAGGAATCCTTGACCGGAAAAGCACATAGCGTTCTCGGAACAACGAGCCAAAAAACCTGACTCATTAAGACGTAAATGGCTACCATCTCTCCATGGGAGCCTCCGTTCAACCAGGACTCACCCGGCGCGACCTATGGGCACTCGGCCTCATGGCCCTGCCGCTCGCCGCGATTGTTCTCCCGCCTCTATTAGGGAGCACTTATTTTTGGGGGGACCTTCTCTACCTCCACCATCCCTGGAGGTCTTTACCTGCGGAAATGCTTCAGCGGGGCGTCCTCCCTCTATGGAACCCATACATCTACTTGGGAATGCCGATGGCCGCGTCCATGCAAGGCGGCCCCTGGTACCCCGGAACCATCCCCTTTTATTTGTTCGGGTTTGAAACGGCACTTGCGGTCTTTCACGCCCTGCATTTTTGGTTAGCCGGAGCCCTCGCCTTCTTGTGGCTGAGAAGCTTTAAAATTCCGAGATACGCCGCCGCCGCGGGAGGCTTGGCATGGGTTCTGTCGGGACAACTTCTCCATGACATCCCGTTCTTAAACCACCTCAGCACGCTCGCGTATCTCCCCGGGTTCCTTCTTTTCGGGACACGCCCGCTATTTCTGGGGCTCGCACTCGCTCTAAGCTTTCTCTCCGGCTACCCGCTGATGCTGGCAGGGTCGGCGATTGCCGCGTTTTCAATCACCGCGTGCCGCAGCCGCCTCACACCGCTTATTCGCAATTGGGCCATCGCAGGAATTTTCGCTTTAGGGCTTGGTGCGGTAATGCTCGTCCCGGCCCTCCAACTGACCGCCCATTCGAGGCGTTCCGGCGGAATCCAGGCGCAGGAAACCCTGACGTGGTCGATGACCCCGAAGGATCTGGTCCAATTTACCTCTCCACTCCTTATTCCGAAAGGAGAATTCTCCCCCGCCCGGAAATGGTGGAAGTCCGTCCATTGGGGAATTTTCGGGATTGCAGCGGCCTTATTCGGCTTATTCCAACTCCCCCCGGCGGCGGCGGCGGCGGCGATCCTCTATCTCTTTGGAACCATTCTGCTGATGCTCGGGGGAAGCAATCCGCTCTCTCATTGGCTCTGGACCCATCTCCCCTTTCTCAATTACGTCCGGTATCCGGGCAACATGTCGTATCTCGCATCTCCCATCCTCATGCTTCTCATCGCGCGCGGCCTCGCCGGTCGCCGCTGGGCCGGATTGGGAATGCTGGCAATCGTCGGAGAGCTGTTTATTTATTCCTGGATCGCCCACCCGACGGTTCCGCGCGGTTATTTCACCGAAGCCGGTCCGCTCGTACGCAATCTGCAAAAGGAACTGAAAGGGCACCGCTACCTCTTATCGCCGCTGGCGCTCAACCATTCACAAGGACGGGGAAAAACTTTCGCAGATGCCTCGATGGATCTCAAGCATCGGCTCTATGGCCTTACCAATACGCCCTTTCATCTTTCCGCCGCGGGAAACTTCGGTGAACCCTTGGTGCCCAATACCAATTATGCCGTGATGGACCATTTATACAGCCGGGAAGGCCTCGCCAAAATTTCACCGTGGCTGCGCTGGGTCGACACGCGAATACTGCTGACCCGGGACAGACTCCCGCCCGAGGGAATGATTTACAAAGGAGACAGCCTTTGGCATCTCTATTCACCACAGGGCGACATCGAACGCGCCTATTGGTTTTCCGATAAAGAAGGCTCTCTCTTACCGGGAACACTCACCCCCGCACCGCCGAAGCAAATGGGGCACCCGGTCCCGGTAGAATCCCTCCGCGAAGACCGGGGGCGCGTAAGGGGGAATTTCAAAGAACCGGGCTGGCTTTATCTGGCCGAACCGCTCGATGACGATTGGAAGGTGCTGCTGCACGCCAACGGGGCAACAAGCCGCCCCGAGTCCGCACCTGTTCTTACGGCGTTTAAGCGTTTTCGCGTGCCCGCCGGGAATTGGGAACTCACGACATTTTACGCCCCGGCAAGCTTCCGGATAGGATGGATTTTGACGCTGCTCTCACTGGCAGCAGCAACCGCCTTTGCATTCAAAAGGAGACTGCGTTGAGCCGCAAAGACTATCCCTTCATCGCGGCACTGGCTGCCGCGGTCCTGGTCCTATTTGCACCGGGACTATTCGATTTAAACGCGACGACGGTTAATTTCGGGGATCTGCCCGCCTACCACCACCCGCTTCGTTTTCTGGCGGCAGGCCGAATTCAGGAAGGGGCAATCCCTTTTTGGAATTCTTATATTTTCTCAGGCACGCCTAATTACGCAAACCCGCAGGTCGGAACGTTTTATCCGGCGTCCCTACTCTTTTGGATATTCCCGGTTAATTGGGCATTTACCGCATTCGCCGCCCTCCATTTTTTCTGGGCCGCCCTCGGCACTTTTTTATGGGCGCGCTCGACGCGTGTTGACCGGCTCGGCTCTTTCGTGCTTGCGATGGCGTTCGCTTTCTCCGCGTTTATCGTCTACCGAATTCCCCAAGGGGTTCCCACGCATCTTGCAGGACTGAGCTTCATCCCCTGGTGCTGGATGGCCCTGCAAGCGAACCGTCCCTGGCTGCTCGGCGGCCTCTGGGCAATCCAGGTGTTTGGAACCCATCCCCAATTTCCGTTCCTGAACACACTCGCCATGGGCATTTATGCGCTTTGCCGCCCAAAAGCGCGGCTCCCGATTATGATCAGGGCGGGCCTACTCGCAATCGGTTTATGTCTGATCCAACTCCTGCCGTTGCTGAAATTCGCCGGAAATTCAAGCAGACAGGGCATGTCGGAATTTTTCTTCAACGCCTATTCCCAACCCATGAAAGCGTTATTGACCTTGGTCTGTCCCATCTACTGGGGAGATCCCCTGCGCGGCACTTTCGCCGGCAACCCCTCGGAATTCTATGAAGAGTACTCCCTTTACATCGGTCTCATTCCTCTCGGTCTCGCCCTTCTTGCCCTCGCAAACCGTAAGGCTCGGGTCGGATGGGGACTTATCGGGGCCGGCGTTTTCCTTTCGGCAGGGCGGTTTAATCCGCTCGCCGGCCTGCTCGGACTGCTTCCCCTAATCGGTTATTCCCGCACCCCGGCACGTTTTTCGGTTTGGACCCTATGGGGTCTCATTTTTGCCGCATCCTGGGGTTGGAAGAAAATTTCAAATCCCCGATTAAAAGCCGCGCTCGTCGTACTCGTTTTCATTGACCTCTTTTTCTGGGCGGGACGGGCGATCTCCTTTGAAGACGCTCGCCCCGTACTCAATCCCAGCACCGCGATGCGAACATCCCTTGCCGGAAAACCGATTCGGTTTTCAAACGATCCCAACATTGCAAATCCCAACAAGGCGATGCTCTATCGCGCCAGAAACACAAACGGATACGACTCCTTCTTCCTCGGAAACTACGTGCACTATTCATACCGCGCAGAAGGCAAGCCCGCCGCTACCCCGAGCCGGGTCTACCTGACCAATGTCGAGTCACCCGAACTCCAACGGCTCGGCGTGGCGTACTTCCTTGATTCCAAGGCTCACTTGAAACCGACGACCGCCCCGCTTCCCCTTGTCCGATGGGAAGGAGATTCCACACCTATCGAATTCTCGACACCCTCGCCGGAACGTTGGGATATTCATGGAAATACCCCAAAAGACAGAAAACTTATATTGGCCGTCCCCCTCCATCGGGGCTGGCGCGCCTGGGTCAACGGAAACCCCGCAAAAATCAGTCTGTACGATAATCTAGTCCAGTCTGTCGAAGTCCCTGCGGGAAACTTTCAAGTCGCCTTCCGCTTTAAGCCTCCCCGCTGGCTCTTTATGTCCCTAACCGCTCTCGCATTCTGGGCCGCGTGGTTTCTAACAGGATTGCGGTTTATCAGGCAGGGTAAATGAATATCCTCCCGTTAGCGGTATTGGTAGTCGTCGCCCTTCTCGCCGGGGCGGGAGCCTTTTACTTTTGGCGCATCGCTCCCGTAGGGAGCGGCTATAAAGCAAAAGTTGTTTGCTCGGCGGTATTTGTTTGCGGCCGCAATCCGGAAGATGTCATCGGCCTGGACGTCGCAGCGGATGGCTACTGGATCCTGCGCCCGTTTCGCGTAACCGTCGATACAAAAACGCAGAGCGTCACAGCCTCCATCTTCGGTTTTCAAGAAAAGACAGCGGTGTACCGCCCGGGCATCGGCGCGACCCTTGCTCCCGCGCCCGCAGGTCCGGAGTCGCTTCCGGAAATCATTGCCCCGTCTCCTGAATTTCCGCGCGCGGATCCACGGGATCCCAAAGCCCTCAAGCACGCTCTCGACGAAATCTTTTCAGAACCCAATCCTAAAAAGCTCCGCCGGACCCGGGCGGTCGTCGTCCTCAAAGACGGGAAACTCATCGGCGAACGTTATGCCCCCGGATTTTCTCCCGAACAGCGGATGGCGGGTTGGTCGATGTCAAAAAGCGTAGTGAACGCACTCGTTGGGATTCTTGTTCAAGCGAAAAAAATGTCGATTGAAGATGATGCGCTGTTTCCGGAATGGACGGATGATCGATCCGCAATCCGATTGGATGACTTGCTCCGAATGCGCAGCGGCCTGAAATTCGAAGAGGTTTACGAGGACCCCCTCAAAGATGTCACGCAAATGCTGTTTAACCGGGAAGATGCTTCAGCGTATGCTCTTGCAAAACAACTCGGCGATACACCGGGA
>JBFIEP010000075.1:0-8943 GCA_041603335.1 Elusimicrobiota bacterium
CCTCCGTCGAGCGCGTGACGCTTCCGGATGCGACCGAGTTGCTGCATTTTATGCTGCACCGGTTTGCACGGGTGCTTGATGGGCTTTCCGTTTATCCAAAAAACATGATGCGGAATCTGGAAAATTCTCATGGGTTGGTTTTTAGTCAACGTATTCTTCTAGCGCTTATCGACAAAGGGTTGGGTCGAATGAAGGCCTATGACATCGTCCAGCGAAACGCGATGAAGACCTGGCATACCGGTGTTTCATTCCGGGAGACGTTAGGTGCAGACAGCGAGCTGTCTGCACATATGGGCAGCAAGGAGCTTGATCGAATGTTCGATCTTTCTCATTACGGGCGTTCGGTGCCGCAGGTTATGAAGCGAGCGGGAGTGCTTTGACTACAATCGCACTCATGACCGATTTCGGTTATCGGGATCCGTATGTCGGCATTATGAAGGGCGTTATCCTGTCGCGGGCGCTTGGGGTAACACTCGTCGATCTTTGTCATCTCGTCCCCGCGCAGCAAGTCGAATCGGCGGCCTTTTTCCTGGGCGCGTCGATTCCCTATTTCCCAGACGACACCTTATTTGTCGCTGTCATCGATCCCGGGGTGGGGACGAAGCGATCGGTCCTCTGGGGACGAAATAAGAGAGGGCAGCAGTTTCTTGTTCCGGATAATGGCCTTCTTGATCGGGTGGGGGCCATTTCGGTGCGCCGCGTAACGAACCGAAGCTTGTTCCTGCCTCAAGTCAGCGCTACCTTCCATGGAAGGGATATTTTCGCCCCGATAGCCGCCGCCCTCGCGAATGGTTTAAATCCCGAGGGTTTAGGCCCGGTGGCTGCGCCTGTCCGCCGTCTCAAGAAAAAAACCGCATGTTCGGTGCTTCATGTAGACCATTTTGGAAATGCCGTTACCTCCATTTCAGGGGCGGCTGTCGCCCGGGGAAAAACGATTTGGATCGGAAAGAATAAGATAGGACCGCTTAAGAAAACCTATTCATCTGTGAAGCCTGGAGCCGCGCTCGCTCTTGTCGGATCCTACGGCCTTGTCGAATGTTCCGTCCGCGACGGCGATTTCGCGGCAAAATTTAATGTCCGCTCTGGAGACCGCGTTTATGTCCGATGAACTAATTGCTCTTAAATTGAAGCCGGGTGAGGAAGACCGTTTGTTGGCAGGCCATCGCTGGATATTCTCCAATGAGCTTGCCGAGATTCCTGAAGCCCCCTTGGGCTCGCTTGCCGTTCTGAGCTCTTCTCGAGACAAAACGTTGGGCATCGGGTTCTATAATTCGAAAAGTCTGATTGCGTTTCGATTGTTGTCGCGTGAACCCGCCCCGATCAATGCCGAATTTTTACGGGATCGGCTTGAAGCGGCCTTGAACCGTCGTAAACGATATCTCGGTGAAGACGTGACCGCATACCGCCTTTGTTTCGGAGAATCCGATGATCTTCCCGGATTAATTGCGGATCGTTTCGGAAATGTGATTGTCCTCCAAGTCTTATCCGCCGGCATGCAAAATCTCATCGAGCCCTTAATCGAGGCTTTGCGGGGTTTGTTGGATCCTGTTGCGATTTATCAGAAAAACGACCATCCCTCGCGTCAGTTGGAGGGGCTTTCCGGGAAAAGCGGACCTGTTTTTGGAGAGCTTCCCAAAGATCTGGTGATTGAAGAGAACGGCATAAAGTTTGCCGTTGATCCCGAGGGTGCCCAAAAGACGGGTTTCTATTTTGACCAAAGGGAGAATCGTGCGTCGATCATTCCGTTTATTAAGGGGAAATGCGTTCTCGATCTCTATTGTCATTCAGGATCATTCGCTTTGAATGCGGCAAAACACGGAGCGATTCGTGTGTTTGGAATAGATAGTTCCGATCGTGCGATTGAATCCGCGATTGCGAGTGCTAAGCTGAATGGTCTCGAGGGGAAATGCGATTTCCGGGTCGGAGACGCCGAGAAGATGCTCGCAGATTTCACTGAGACGAAACAGAGTTTTCAGCCTGATGTCGTTTTCGTCGATCCCCCGAATCTTGTGCCTTCGAAAAAGCATCTTACAAAGGCATTGAGAACCTATGTCAAGATTAACGCTAACGCATTTCGTTTGCTGCGTCGCGGGGGTATCGTTGCGACGAGTTCTTGCTCGGGACATGTCTCCAGGCAGGCCTTCCTCGGTGTTTTGAGGGAAGCGGCCGCGAAGTCCCAGAAAACGGTGCGGATACTCGAAATGCGCGGCGCTGCCAAGGATCATCCGGTACTGATGACAATGCCGGAGACCGAGTACCTCCACTTCGCGCTGCTCGAAATCGGATAGAGGTTTTCTTGGACTCCGACACACTCGCCCACGGTCAAGGTTGGGAGCCGGTCACCGATTCAATCGCGGCCCTGCGTCGTTTCCTTGAGCGTGAGCATCACGCACAGAATGCGGGGCGCGAGGCGATGTATGATTCCCCGATTGAAGACCGGGTCAAAGCGGGGATCGCTGTTGATCAGGTTTTTGCTTCAGGTGTCGAGCCGCAGGGCAATCGAAAAATATTTATTTTTCATAGCCGGCGGAATGATTCGAAATTCCGGGCCGGCACACGCCTGCGGCTTAGTCGGGGAGATGCCAGGGCTCCTGCCGCAGTCCTTGAATTGATCGAAGACCGCTACGACGGGAAAAAATATGAATTCCGTCTTTCAGGAAAGCTTGAGGATGAATCTATTCTAGAGAGTTCCGAGCCTTGGGTTCTCGATGAAGATATTTTTGATTTGCTCGATGCGCAGCTTTCAATTTTGCGTGAGGCGGAGGAGGAAGGACTCTCCGCTTGGATTGAAGGCAATGATTCCCAGCCGGAAGCACCCACCCCCGTTGAATCGAAATTCGGCGTCGGACTCCCGGAATCAATGGCTCATGCCTTTGGAGCGGGCATCGCGGCTCCGCGGTGGTTTGCGGTTCAGGGACCTCCGGGGTCCGGTAAGACGCATCTTCTAGCCCGTCTTGCCCTTCATTTTGCAGTTGAGCGGGGCTTGCGTGTCCTTGTTACCGCTGTGGCGCATCAAGCGATCCATCACGCACTCCGGGAAACATTTTTCGTTGCGAAACGCTTTTCGCAAGACGATCCGCAGGTAAAATCGTTGTTAGCGGACAGTCTGCTTAAGTTGGGCGGTTCCCGCGGCCGCAACGAAGGCCTCCCTGCAGGTGTGCGGCCGGTGTTCCGTTTGCCAAAAGGGAAAAAAGGGTTTGTGGCCGGTGCGACTATCTACGCAGCACGCAACGCCGCAGTCGAATTGGGCGGCCCTCGTCCGTTTGACGTCGTCCTCTTCGATGAGGCCGGCCAGGCCCCTCTCGTCCTCGCGCTTGGAGCGCGGCTGCTCGCGGATAAGACCATCTTTATTGGTGATGATATGCAGCTCCCGCCCGTCGTAAATTCCTCCGATGACGAAGAAGGGGATCCCTCTGCGCGGCGAAGCGCCATCGAACTCGTGAGGGATCTCTACGAAGCCCCACCCATGATTAATGAAACGCGACGTTTAAATGACTCATTGTGTGCGGTTATCAGCGACTGTTTTTATGAAGGTGCGTTATCGCCTACGGTCGAAGCCGGATCGCGGCGCCTGGAACTTTCAGGAAAACCCGGCGAAGGATTTGAGTCTGTCTTTGACCCCGAGGAACCGTTGGTGTTTATTGATGTCCCGCACGAGGATCAGAGGTCGAAATCCGAACCCGAAGCACGGTGGGCGGCGGCGATTGTGTCGGAAGCGACACGGCTCGGAATTTCCGCTGAGGAAATTGGAGTCATTTCTCCGTATCGGGCGCAATGCAATCGAATCCGGTTTTTATGCGGATCCCGGCGTGGACTTGCCGTTTCTACAGTCGAGCGTTTTCAGGGGCAGGAACGGGAGCTTGTTGTGATTTCGCTGACGAGTTCACAACTAACCTATATGGCACGGCTTGCGGGTTTCCTATTTAATCCCAACCGTCTCAACGTCGCTGTGAGCCGTGCCCGAACCAAGGTCGTGATCCTGGGTTCGGGGAAAGCGCTTAGGGCTGCGATCGAGGCGGCTGACGAAGGAAACCCGGACTCCCCGGCGGCAGCGGGGCTTGCAACGCTAGGGAGAATTCTGCAGTCTGCCTGTGACGTGGATGGTTCCAAGGTCCCTGTCCCGGTCCCCGCCTCAGCGGTTGGAGCCGCCTCGCCGAGTGCGATGGCTTTTGAACCCGGGGATGTTGTTGAGCATGCTAATTTCGGAGCGGGTATTGTTTCCCGGAAGCGGCAGGAAACCGTTGATGGCCGGCCGGAATGGGTGAATGAAGTCCGTTTTGATGACGGGTCTGTGCGAATGGTAATTCCCCGTCTTTCCGACCCCCCGATGAAGAAGTCGGCATGAGACTTTATATCGTCGACGGATCCAACGCTGTCCGGCGCAATGATTACGATCCGCGATTCCCGGAAATGGATGAGGCGCGGCATGAGGAATTCCTTGACCGCGTGACGCGTGCCGCCGAGCCGTTGGACGGCGGAATTTCAATCGAGATTTTCTTTGACGGTCCGCGCCGTCCTACCTTTCCGGTTGATACTCCGGTTCAGGTCCGGTTCTCTATGGATGGGAATGCCGACGAGGCGATCTTGGATGCGGTTCGTTACAGAATCCAATCGGGAAAGGGTGTCGTGGTCGTGACGCAGGATAACGGGTTGGCGGATTTAGTGAGGCACGAAGGTGCGAAAGTTATTCGATTCTCAGATTTTGAAACACGCCTACGGAATAGACGGGCGTAGGCTTAATCCTTTCGGATAGGGACGGCCGTACGTGCCTCGTCGCCGAGTTTAATTACAAATCCCCGGCCGAGTCCTGATTTCGCGTGATAATAGGGCGCCTCAACGTAAATACGGAGGGCGTCCCCTTTTTTTCCCTCGACGTAATGAGATCCATCAGCCTCGGTTTGAACGGGGAATTCTTCTTCTCCAGCTCTAAGTGCCTTTACCGCTGAGGGATTTACACTAACCCCTGCCGTGTTTGTGACGTGTAATCCCCAGGCTCCTGCGACGCCGGGTCGGGGAGATACCTCCAGCTTCAGTCCATGGGGGAATACGATCGCTTGATCGATTGAGGTTATTCGAACGGCACGATACGCCGAGGCGCTGTTTGCGGTGCGGGGCAAGGAGGCAGGGAATTTCCCAAAACTGTCGTGTGCGATGAAGTAGGTTTTCTTTCCCCAGTCTTCGTCGGTTTTATTCGTTGAGCAGTGGATTAACTGTTCTCCTTCTTCCATGCAGAAGTAGCCGATGACAGCGACGGCGTGCGCTCCCGGCCAGCGGGGATGGTCGGTATGCTCTAGTTGAACGTAGGCGATACCCCATTTATCAATTCCTTGGGCCAAGACCTTCGCGTATTTAAGGGGTGTTTTACCCCGGAACACGCTGTTGGTAAAGAGTTGTTTCCACTCTCCTTCCATCGCCGACATTTCCGGTTTATAGGTATAGACCTTTCCCGTGATGGGGTCTTTAACCGAATACGGTTTTTTCCCGGTGAGAAGTTTCGCGTAACCGCGTGGTTCGTAGGGAAAGCCTGTGTTTCGAACGGGATCCTTTTGAACGAACTTCGGAGGGACGACGAAATCGGGATCGGCATTGCCGCCGGTGATGCGGCCCCGTCGGAAGTATTCCAGTTCTAAGAGGGTTGGATCCAATCCCTCTTCGGTTCCGCCATGGCTTCGGCTTTCATGTTGGGGGAGGGAACGTCCCATTTGCAGCGCCCACCAATCGTTAGCGGAGGCGGCCGCGTGGGCAAGGCAGGTCCAAATCGGTTCATTCGGACGACCGTCAAAGGTCCATTCCTTGATCTTTCCGAATCTCCGTCCCCGGTTGTAACGGCGAATCATTGTGTTGATTTTGTCGACCTGGGCGGACGTTTCTTCCTGGTTTTTATGAGGAAGTCGTTCAAACCCTGTTATCGTGTTGCGGAACTCTACTGGAATCGCGTCGAGATCGAGGGCAAAGCGTGGGGCGGCCGGTGGTGTATCGGATTCGGCATAGAGGATTTGACGCTGCCGAGCGACGGGTTCGCGTTGCGTGTTGGGCGTCTTCCCATCAAATATCCGGTCCAGCACTTCTGCAGAGAGTTTTTGGGGGTGAACCGGTGCGGGTCGGATGTTTGCCGACGCGGCAAGCGGCAAAATTAGGAGTACCGGCAACGGTGAGACTTTCATCCTGAGTATTCTAGCACAGGTCCTTTGCTCTACCTAAGTGTCCCAAAAAATCCGCTAAAACGAACAAGCGGCATTTATTTCGGCTCGCGTAGCCGACCCTCAAAGATTCGCGTAATCATTTGGCGTTTTAAAATCGAATCTTCGAGGCCCAACGAACGGTCCGCAAGATATCTTCGAAGCGTCCAGCCGGGAACGTTGTATCGAATAATTAATGAAACACTTATAAATAAAGCGTTTCTCGCATATCATGTGATGCGCGAGAAACGTATAAAAAAATAGGAATATCTCCAATTATTCCTTGAGCTTTTCAGTCGCAGTGGAAATCTCTCGAGAACAGGATTCACGCCGCTTGCCTTCAGTCCGGACGCTCCACCAATGTGTGAGGCGAACCGTCAGACCTTGACCCTTTTCAGGGGGCGCAGGGTTCCTCTGCCCCGCTCTCTAATGGAAGTCGTACCGAAACACCGTTTTGTGCAGATCAGTTTTGCCCCCGGGGTAAAGAAATTGCGCTTATTTTTTCAGCGATAATTTTCCGAAAATATTACACCCCTATTGCGCAATTAGGACGAACATTCCGACAGGTCTGAAGCGTGAAAATTTTTTTGAAAAATATGTTCACCTCCGCCCCCGCCTGAGGCCATATCGGGTCTCGCTTAACACCTCGGCCGAAGGCCCGAGGCGAAACCTCGGTGCGCCGGTGGGAGCTGGGCGCCAGGGCATCCCTTCAGATGTTTAACTTGATGGCGATGCCCGTAGGGGGAGATGGCCGCTCCTTCCCTGAAAGTAATTAATTTATGTTTCCGGCAGTTGGAACGCCGTTGGGGCTTGGATATTCGCGTTAAAACGTTCATGAATTACGGCGAATGTTCAAGCATCGCGCCCGGAGCGCGAAACAAAGTCTAACGAAGTGCTAAAATTTCGACGATGAAGCGACTACTTCCCATCTTATTTGCCGCCACTGCCGGTTGTGCGAGTTCCTCAGGGGCAGGGCGTGTCGGTGTTCTTGTTATGGCTCATGGGGGGGAAGCGGAATGGAACCGCCTTGCCGAAGAGGCTGTTGGCGCTGTCGCGAAAAAGTACCCGACCGAGATCGCCTTTGGCATGGCGCGTGCCGATACCCTGCAAAAGGCCGTCAGTCGACTTGAAAAGCGCCGCGTCCGTCGGATTGCCGTGGTGCGCTTATTTCTGAGCGGGGATAGTTTTCTCGGAAGGACCGAAAAGATATTAGGGGCCAAACCGGGAGCGGGAGTGCGTCCCGAAAATTGGGACCACGCGGGGCATGCCGGTCACGCGATGCACATGGATCCCCGTACGATGCCCCTATGGCGGGTTGAAACCTCCAGCCGTTTCTCGATTACCCGGGAGGGGCTTTTGGACGGCCCTACGGGCGAAGGAATTCTGATTAAGCGTGCGCGAGCCTTAAGCAGGGACCCCTCCCTCGAATCGGTTCTGCTGCTTGCCCATGGTGTTGGGCATGACCGTGCCGATCGGATGTGGCGCAAGCGCATGGAACCCGCGGCTAATGCGATTGGCCGGGCCATCCCCTTTCATGAAGTTAAGGCGCTCACTATGCGTGATGATTGGCCGAAAAAGCGTGACTTGGCCCGTCGGGAAATCCGCCTGTTTGTAAATAAGGCGCGTGATGAAGGCCGCCGTGTGCTTGTCGTCCCCTACCGCCTCTCAGGCTTTGGTCCGCAGGCTTCAATGCTCGATGGGTTGGAGATTGTCATGGACGGTAAAGGCCTGCTGCCCGATCCCGCAGTCGGGGATTGGATGGTGGATCAGGCTCGACAGGCAATCGAGAGCGGAGGCTGGGCCGCCGGTCCTAAAAGCTGAGGCGTCTCAAGTCGAGGCGATGCAGGTAGGTCGAGCCTTCCGTCATCACCCATAAGAAATTCCCGTCGATTGCGAAGCCGCGAACCGACGATCCTTCAGGTACCAGCGCCCCTAGATCGCCGGATCCTGTTCTCCTGAGATCGCTGCCGACGCGATAGCGCCCTACCAGAAGCGTTTTCCCATCCAGGACCCAGAGATCCCGTCCGTGGCGCTGAAGTGCGATCGGATTGGATTCAAGGATTGCGTGGTTTCCGATGACCTTGAGGTTTTTCCCGTTGAAGCTGTGGCGGTAAATCCGTTTGTTGGCCTTGTCGGCTGTCCAAAGATGCTTCCCATCGGAATGGATCGCCGAGGGTTTCTCTCCGGGAGCGGCAAATGAGGCCTTAAGAAGAAATGATTTATTGTCGTGCAGATGGATTTTCTTAAGGGTCGAATCAATGCTCCAAAGACCGGCTCCTCCCTCAGAAATTCCCTCAGCCGAGAAATTCGGGAATGCATATTCTTTGCGCGGGGGACTGCTTTGGGGGTCGATGACCACAAGCTTCCCTGTACGGCGGTCTACCGAGACCATATAAAAGCCCTTGACGATGAGCCCGCGCGGCCATTCTGCAGGGAACCGTATTTTTATTGTCGGCTGAATTTTTGCCGGCGTGACGGGCTTTGGCTTTTGCAGAATCGGTTCGGGCTTTGGTTCCGGTTCCGGTTTCGGTTTCGGTTTCGGTTTTTTCGCAATTGGTTTAGGGGCAGGCGGAGCCGGTTTTTTCTTGACGACAACAGGCGGTGGAACGGTTTTTTTCACCGTTGCCGTCGGCATCGACGGTTCTGCAGGAGCTTTCGTGTCGCGATCAGGAATGAACTTCGCCATGGTCACGCCAAGCAATACGCCCAATGCGACCTGAATGGTCGTCACGAATCCTTTTGGCCAAGATGGGGGCTGCTGTGC
>JBFIEP010000076.1:0-8867 GCA_041603335.1 Elusimicrobiota bacterium
CGAATAGAAACGAATTACTTTTTGGAGCCGTTGACGGCTGCGGTGATCTGCTTGGTGTTCTGGATCACTTCATCGACGAGGCCGTACTCCTTCGCTTCATTCGCCGACATGTAAAAGTTGCGATCCGAGTCAGCCTCAACCTTCTCGACCGTTTGCCCTGTATGCTTGGCGATGATCTCGTTGAGGATTCTCTTGGTCTTGGTCATCTCGCGCGCTTCGACCTCGATATCGGTTGCCTGCCCCGAAATTCCCCCGCCGGAAATCAAAGGCTGATGGATCATAATGCGCGATTCAGGAAGAGCGTAGCGCCGCCCCTTTGTTCCCGCAGTCAATAGAACAGCACCAAAACTCATAGCCATTCCGATACAGATGGTCGTTATCGGGGCGGTGATGTACTGCATCGTGTCATAGACCGCGAGTCCGGCGGTAACCATTCCACCCGGCGAGTTGATATAGAGATTGATGTCCTTATCATTATCCTCGGAGTCTAGGTAGAGCAATTGAGCGATCAAAACGTTAGCGGAATCGGTGGCAATTTCACCTTCATAGCCGCCAACAAAAATGATCCGGTCCTTAAGCAGGCGTGAATAAATATCGTACCCGACCGTAGAGGTCTGGTTCGAACGCTCAATAACCTGGGGAATTAATGTAGGCATATCGTGGCTCCTTAATAGAAACATTGGCCTTCAAGGCCATTGAGGTTATACAATTTCGCTGCGGCCTCAGCAATGCGCGACAAAACCATTCTTTTTTTTATCGCGACGTATCTCGCCCAGGGGCTAATAGGAATCGCCTATGAGCCCATCTATTATTTACAGAAAGACGTACTTCATTTAAGCGTTCAAGAAAGCGGATATTTTGCAGCCGCGATGACCCTTCCCTTTTTATTCAAACCGGTCCTGGGCGCGATTTCAGACATTTTCCCCCTCGGCCGAAGGAGACGGGTCCCCTACCTCATCATTGCAACACTCGCAACAGCAATCGGCTGGGCCGCCCTGGCGGGAATATCGACTTACACCGTGTTTAACTGCGTAGCCCTGTTGATTGTTGTGCATATCGGAATCTCGTTTGTAGATGTTCTATGCGATGGGATCATGGTAGAACGGGGCAAGCGCCTCAAGAAAACCGGAGATTATCAATCCGTTCAAATCGGCACACTCTATTTGATGCTTTTTATTTCGGGGGTCGGTGGAGGCCTGTTGGCAGAGCACGTTTCCTATAAAATTATTTTCGGATTAACGGCATGCTTCCCCCTAATGATCCTCGCAACACTGTGGACCGTCGAGGAATCACCCATTGAAGATAATTCACAAACGGCCAGAGAGTTTTTCTCGGGAATGGCTTCCCTTTTGAAAAACCGTATTTTCTGGGCCTCGTCGGCAATCATTCTTCTTTTCAGCTTTAAACCCTATCAGGGAACTGCGCGCTTTTTCTACCAGAGCGACACGTTAGGATTCCAAAAAGTACTCATCGGAAGCCTCTATTCCATTGACGGGATTTCAGGCGTCGCAGGAGCCGGTCTCTACTGGTGGCTGATTGGGAAAAAAATTAGGTGGGGCTCCAAGACCATTACACTCACCACCGCGATGCTGGTACGCGCTACCGTGTTCCTTGGGGCACCCTTATCGCTTCTTTGGATCGGCTACCGGTCGCCTCTTACCGCCGGGATCATCACAGCCTTATTCGGATTTGTCGGGGTCGCGATGCGATTAAGCCTGATGGACCTCGTCGCCCAGGCATGCCCGGCGCACGGAGAGGCGACGGCATTTGCTGTCTTTATGAGTGTTTTTAATCTCGCGGCATGGAGCTCTAATACAACCGGCGCGGTGCTCTATGGACATCTGGGAGAATCACTGGGCGCGCACGGGGCAATGGCGATACTC
Organism: Elusimicrobiota bacterium; assembly: GCA_041603335.1. GTDB lineage: Bacteria > Elusimicrobiota > Elusimicrobia > UBA1565 > UBA1565 > UBA1565. The sequence continues at coordinate 1,884 of JBFIEP010000076.1, forward strand.
ATCATAATCGGAGCGGCCTGCACCCTGCTTTGTTGGCCGCTATTACGCTATATTCCTACAGAGGAACCTGCTTGAAACTTCAAACACGCCGCGCCGGTGTCATTGCAGCCCTATCCGCCCTGAGAGGTCCGGATGATTGCGGCGTCGGGGATATCGCTGCGCTCGATGATTTTTTCGTATGGATGAATCACTCCGGTCTCACCGTCCTTCAATTGCTTCCCCTTGGCGACCTGGCGCCTCTGGACGCCTGTCCCTACACCGCCATTAGCGCATTCGCGATGGACGCCGCTTATCTAGTCCCGGCACGCGTTCCCGAAGTTTCCAAGAGCTCCCATTGGCAGGCAGTCTGGAAAAAAACCTCGAAAGGGCGAACATCCAAACGGGCGCTTTTTCCGCAAGCCCGAAGAATCAAAATCGCGTTTATGCGAAAACTTTTTGACAAAGGCGCCTTCGACATCACCGAGCGCGGCTTCGGGACCTTTCGCAAACAACAAGACCATTGGCTCCAAGACTACTCGCTATTTCGCGCGATACAGGAAGAACGCGGCTGGAAAGCCTGGTCACGATGGCCCAAGCCGTTGCGCGACCGCGACCCACGCGCACTCTCAAAAGAACTTGACCGCCTCAGCCGCGAGGTTCTCTTCCATCAATGGATTCAATACCGCCTTTTTGAACAATGGACGCAAGCGAAGGCTCTCGCAAAACGTCATGGAATATTTCTCTTTGGGGACATCCCATTCGGTCTTGGAAAATCCAGCGCGGATGTATGGGCGCACCAGGAGAATTTTGATTTCACCGCTTCCATGGGAGCCCCTCCCGATCAATACAGCAAAACCGGACAAGCATGGGGACTTCCGGCCTACCGTTGGGGAAAAATGGAAAAAGAGGGCCACCGATGGTGGCGCGCAAGAATTCAGGCGGCCCGCGATGCCTTCGACCTATTCAGAATCGATCACGCCATAGGATTTTTTCGAACCTGGCTGATCCGATCGGGAAACCGCGGCGACGGATTCGATATTCTTGACCCGAAACTCCAGAAAGACCGGGGAACACGATTTTTTTCCATGGTCTGCAAAGAAGCAGCGCCGGCCCGGGTAGTCGCCGAAGATCTCGGATTGCTCCCGGACTTCGTTCCGCCGGCGCTAAACTCCCTTGAAATTCCCGGATACAAAATCCCCCGCTGGGAATTGGAAAAGAAAGGTATTTTTCAAAACCCGCAGGACTATCCCAAACTTTCGGTCGCCGCAAGTGGAAATCATGATGTCGAACCGATCTCGACTTGGTGGACACGACTTTCCCCGCAGGAAAAGAGAGCCTACTGGCATATGGTCACGGGAAACGTTGGATCTCCCCGCTTCTCCCCTTCCGTGCGCAAGGCAATTCTTGAGAATATCTATAATGCGCGCTCCGCCCTGGTGCTCATCCAGCTTCAAGACGCCCTCGGCACACGGGAACGCGTAAACACCCCGGGGACGGTAAACAACCGCAACTGGCGCTACCGTGCACCCAAGGAGAGCTCTCTCTTCACGAAGAACGCCCCCATGCTGCGCTCGCTGGCCGTATCTTCCGGTCGATATTGAAACAGAAGGGGATTCCTGCTACCTTTTAGAAGTTATGAACCAGTGGGAAAAATTGTGTCCGGTCGAAGATATTCCCGATGGAAGTCAGAAGCTGTTTCCAATCGGCGCGATGGAAGTCCTCATAATCCACCAAGGCAAACGATTCTACGCTTGTGCCAATGAATGTCCGCATCTCGGAGAACCGCTTGAAGGCGGCGAGATCCACGGGCACGTCATTCGCTGCAATGCCCATGGGTACAAAATGGATTTAACCAACGGGAAATGCATAACCGAAGGGGAGCTGGAACTTCCCATCTTTAAGATTGAAGTTAAAGACGGCTGGGTTTGCGTTCAAGCCTAACTTAACGTCTGCGTAAGCGGCGGATCGCCTTCAAGGTATTCCTAACACCGCGCGATAGGCGATCATCGAGCCCTTCATACGACCGCTCCGTCTCGATGGAATCAGGTTCGATCCGAAACGTCTTGACCGGCGCCCCGAAACCTTTTAAATCCATAACGGTCTCCTCACTGGAGGCTCTTTCCAGTATCTCGGCCGCTTGGGGTTCCAACGCCAAGCGGCGGCTCACAACGATGTCCCCCCCTCGCGACCGCTTCATGAGACGGGCGGCGGCGTTGACGGTGTTTCCGAAGTAGTCGATACCATCGAGAGAGTCTTCCTGAATAGCTCGTCCGTAACTCACACCAATCTGAATCTCCATTCGGCTGCCCAAAGGTGCGGCTCGCCTGAGAGCTCCGATCTCTCTTTGAATTTCGGCACCGGCGCGCAATGCCTCCGCTGCGGATTTAAAACTCATCATCATCCCCTCCCCCTCGGTTTTGACAACGAGACCTCCATGATTGGAAACAATCCGCCGCACATAATCTTGATACGCCCGAATCGAGGCATAACTATTCCGGCGGCCGAAATCATCATAGGTTGAAGACCAATCCTTAAGAGAGGCGAACATCGTTGCACGCTTCACAATCCGCTGGCGGTTGATTTCACGCTGAAGTCCCGGAAGCTCATTTGGGAAATGCGACTCGGGGATGGGGCTAGGCTTAACATGCACAAGGCCTCTCTTCTTTGACTTCGAAAGTCCCTTCAAGCGTGCCTGAATCCCATCAGCCTTTGCCACCGCTTGACTGAGAACGATATCATCCCCTTCACTTTTTTCGGAGTTGGAAAGAGCATGCTCGAGGGACTGACCATAGGCATCCAGACCTTCCCCCGCACGGGCAACAATCACCCGCCCCCCATGGACGCCGACATGGAATGACAAATCCTCCCCGGGCACGGAAGCGCGCAAGGAATGGATACGTCCCTGGACTTCCACTCCTGCCTCAAAAGCTCCGCCAAGGGTTGGAAACAAAAATAAATATCCGTCACCCATATGCCGAACGATGCGCCCTCCATGCTTCCGGGCCGTCTGTGCGGCGTATTCGAGATAGGCCTGCCCTGTCTGATACCCGCGCTTCACGCCTGACTTGCGATACAGCCGCGTGGAATCCTTTAAATCGACGGTGAGAATCCCGACCCCTTTAATCTCATCCAAACCGCTCTCCAGCCCGGTCACCCCTGGCAAGGATAGCTTGTCAGGAGAGAGCCTTGATCCATCAAACGAAAGAGAAAGAGAAGCCGACTTATCGGCATCCGCTCGATTTCCGTCGTCAAGCGATTCAAACATCTCAAACAGGGAGGCTTGCGCCGGAGCCTTGAGCTTCTCCGCTTCTTTGACCGGTTTCACAACGGCTTGCTTCACCTCCACGTCCGGAATCAGGGTAAGCGGAGAGACCGAGGATTTTAGATTTAGGCCCGGCGATAATACGGGCAAGTTGTTAACGAGAGGGAGTGTCGTCGCCAAGGATGGAACAGTAAGGGAACCTCCGATCACATTGGAGATAACCTTGCCGGGAGGCACGACTCGCACCCACTTCCCTGCCCACACGGGTTTGCCGCCCAGAACCAAAAGCATCAGCAATGCGTAATGTCCCATCCTTAACAGGATAGGGCTCCCACACCGGAAACGGCAGGTGCGTTCGGCCCGATTCCTAATAAAAATGGGCCCAGGGGAGCCTTGGACTAAAGGGAAGACTTTTCGTAGAGGGGCAAACGATCTTCAACTTCGGAAAGAGTCGGGTACAGCGCATCTTTTTCAGATAACTTCGGATCGGCAATACGCCAATCAATGCCTATCGCAGGATCATTCCAAAGGACTCCAATTTCCCCCTCGGGATGGTAGAAATCAGTGCATTTATAAGCAAAATCAGCAGATTCACTCAAAGTCGAAAACCCATGAACAAATCCCGGAGGAATCCATAACTGCCTGTGATTCTCTCCCGTTAACTCAACACCGACCCATTTGCCAAAGGTCGGGGACCCGCGACGGATATCGACAGCGACATCAAATACGGACCCCCTCAACACACTCACCAATTTTCCCTGGGGTTTAATTAACTGCGCATGCAATCCCCGAAGAACACCCTTCTCTGAACGGGAAATATTATCCTGAACAAACGGGCCCGGGATTCCGGCCTCCCGGTATTTCTGTTCGTGATAACTTTCCAAAAAGAAGCCGCGGGTATCACCGAATACATCGGGTTCGATGACGATAACCTCGGGAATTTCCGTGGGAATAAATTTCATTCTTCTAGAATTCGCAGGAGATACTCACCGTATCCTGTTTTTGCCATCGGCTCGGCCAGCTTCCGGACGGCATCCGCATCGATGTATCCCTCGCGAAATGCGATTTCCTCGACGCAAGCAACTTTAAACCCCTGGCGTTCTTCGATCGTGTAGATGAAGTTTGATGCCGATAAGAGACTGGCATGGGTCCCGGTATCAAGCCAGGCAAATCCCCGTCCGAGGCGTTCGACGTGAAGATCACCGGCCTCGAGGTAGCGGCGATTTAAATCGGTAATCTCGTATTCCCCGCGCGCGGACGGCTTGAGAGATTCCGCAAACTCAACGACACGCTCATCATAAAAATAGAGCCCCGTCACGGCAAAATTAGACATGGGTTTTTTCGGTTTTTCCTCCAACGTTTCCGCCTTCCCCGCGGAATCGAAGGAAACGACACCGTAGCGCTCCGGATCCTTAACCATATACCCGAAAACGGTCGCGCCCTGCTCCCGGCCCGCAGCCTCCCGGAGGCGCTCGGGGAGACGGTCCCCAAAAAAGATGTTGTCGCCCAAAACCAAGGCACAGCGGTCGCCATCAATGAAATCCTTGCCGATAATAAAGGCCTGGGAAATCCCATTAGGTACTTCCTGAACCGCGAATTGGATATTCATCCCAAGCCAGGAACCATCCCCTAATAAGCGTTTAAATCCTTCCTGTTCGTGAGGCGTCGTGATAATCAAAACATCCTTGATGCCTGCCATCATGAGGACGGACAAAGGGTAATAGATCATCGGCTTGTCGTAGATGGGAACAAGCTGCTTTGAAACGGCCCGGGTTAAAGGGTATAAACGGGTACCCGATCCTCCTGCCAAAATGATGCCTTTCATAACTGGATTATATATGAAAAACACAGTATAATTCAGTGCCGATGTCATGAAAATTTTAATCGCAGACGACGACCCAACGATCCGACTCCTCGCAGAGAAGACCCTTAAGCGCGAGGGCTACACGATGGTGCTTTGCGAAACCGGAAAGGAAGTCCTCGAGAAGGCTAAGACGTCTAGCCCGGACCTCCTGCTTATTGATGTTATTTTGGGGGATTCCGACGGCGTCGAAATAACACGCAAATTACGCAATGACGCGAAAACCCGGTCGATTCCCGTTGTACTGATGTCGGGGGAAAAAACCGAGGAAGAAGATCTCGTCTTTGGACTCAAAGGCGGTGCTGACGACTATATCGTAAAACCACTTAACCCCAAATTTTTAGCGGCGAAAATCGCAGCCATCCTGCGGCGCTTCCATGTTCCCGATGAGCTCGGAGAGGTTCTAAAGCACTACAGCATTACTGTTGACGTTTCCGAACGCTTCGTAAAAGTCTTAGGCAAGGACGTCAAACTGACCCGGAAAGAATTCGATCTCCTCTCGGTCTTCCTTCGCCGGAAAGGGAAGCTCCTCTCCCCTCAATATTTATTGGAAACGGTCTGGGGTTATGAACCCGAAACCTACAATGACCCCCATACAGTCCAGGTCCACATTTCCCGTCTCAAGAAAAAGCTGGGAAAATCTTTTGCAGAACGGCTCGAAAATGTAATCGGTTCGGGCTACCGCCTCAACTAGCGGTCACCCATCGCCTTACGCAGAGCGGGGAAACTCTCATCGAAGGCGTTTTTCAGATCAAACCCAAGTCTCTCTTTGCGGGATCCCCCCGAATTTAAATCACTCTCCAAAGCCGCACAAAGCTCTCCGACACGCTTCACGCCGAGAGACACGCTGGATCCCTTCAAGGTGTGAATTTCGTCCCGAACCTCAGATCGACCGGACTTGATTCCATCAAGGATGGTCGAGATTCGCCCGGGAGCATCTCTTAAGAAAGATTCCACGAGTTCCCGATAAATACTGCCCTCTCCCTGATCCAGCTCCATAAGAGCCGTGGTCGTCTCTTCATCCAACACCGCTTCGCCATTTAAATTTTCCTGCCATTGCTTAATTTTATCTCTCAACTCTTCAAGGCCTATAGGCTTAGCCAGATAATCGTCCATCCCAGCCTCAAGGACTTTTTCCCGGTCCCCCTTCAACGCATGCGCCGTAATCCCAATAATCGGAATTTTCCCCTCGGGCCCTTTGAGTTTTCGAATACTGCGCGCCGCGTCATACCCGTTTAGGATCGGCATTTGACAATCCATTAACACCAGCGAGTAGCGGCCCGTCGTCACTGCGGCCACAGCGGCCTTACCGTTGGCGACGACATCCGATTCAAGTCCGAATCGCATAAGCATTTTAGAGACAACCTGCTGGTTAACCGGATTATCCTCGGCGATAAGCACGCGTCCGCCGGAATTCAATTCCAAGGAGGACCGTTCGGGGGTAACGTCCGCCAGTGGCTCTCCTCGCAATAAGGCCAAAATAGTTTCATGCAAAATCGATCTTCGAGCGGGTTTAGTAATACTACAATCCGCTCCGATTGAATCGAGGTTCTCCCGATCCGCACTCCCAATGGATGTCATCATCAAAAGCTTCGGGCGATCAACGCCGAGGGCCGTGAACCATCGTAATTGATTCTCTTCACTGTCACCGACGATGGTCCGTCCAAGAACAACAAGAGGAAAGGGATCTTCATCTTCAATCGATGCCGCAAACACCTCGTGGGCCTTGTCCGCACTCTCTACCAAGGTCGGACAAAACCCACAGTCCCCTAGATAGATATCCATAATTTCAAGGCTAATCGGATTCTCATCAATGACGAGGATTCGGGAACCCTGAAACTCTCCGGAACTCCTCTCGACAGGCTCCTCCACAACGGGGAAG
>JBFIEP010000077.1:0-8815 GCA_041603335.1 Elusimicrobiota bacterium
ATCAATTTAAAGGGAGAGGAAGAACCGATCAACTCCCGAAAAGCGATCTGGACCAAACCGGCAAAGAAAATCACCGAGGAAGAACATAAGGAGTTTTATAAGCACCTGACCCATGACTGGAACGATCCTCAGTCGTGGATCCGGTTCTCGGCGGAGGGTGCGTCTCTTAGCTACGACGCCCTTCTCTACGTTCCGAAGGCGGGTCCAATGGACATGATGCAGCCCCAGCGTCGCGGGGGGCTTCACTTTTTCGTGAAGCGGGTTCTTATCCAGGAAGAATGCACGGAACTTACTCCTGATTTCCTGCGTTTTATCCGCGGCGTGGTGGATTGCCCTAATGCCTCTCTAAATATTTCGCGCGAGACCATGCAGCACGATCAGCATATCGCCGCGATCCGCGAACGCATCATTAAAAAGACGCTCGACCATCTCGAGACGATGCGCAGCGATGAAATAGAAAAATTCCATACCTTCTGGTCGGAATACGGGCGGATTTTAAAGGAAGGATTGTATGGAGACCCAAAGGTTGCGGATCGGATCAAGGGACTCATGTTGTTTGAATCAACTTCGACTGAATCCGGAAAGTGGACTTCGTTTAGCGAATACATTGAACGGATGCCCGAAGGTCAGAAGGAGATTTATTACCTGACCGGAGAAGAACGCAAAGCACTTGAGGCCTCCCCGCATCTTGAGGCGCTTCGCGCGAAAGGGTACGAGGTTATTTTCTTTACGGATCCCGTTGATGAAGTTGTTTTGGACCGGATTAAGGATTTCGATGGGAAAACGCTGCGGTCGGCGCTGCATGGGGACATAGGTCTTGAGCCCGAAAAAAAGGAGAAAGAAGAAGATAAAGAAAGTCGCCCGCTTCTCGATGCGATTAAAGAATCCTTATCCGAATATGTCGAAGACGTTCGTTATTCATCCCGCTTAACGGAAAGTGCGGTCTGTCTCGTCGCCCCCGAAGGCGGCATGAGCGCCCGACTTGAAAAAATGATGAAGGCGCATCAGCAAGGCGCTCCTACCTCCAAAAAAATTCTGGAACTCAACGCGAATCATGCTGTTGTGAAGCGTCTGGAGTCCATTTACAAAAACGATCCTAAGGACTCCAAATTAGCCGACTTCGCCTACCTCCTCTACGGACAAGGCGCGTTGACCGAAGGCTCTCCTCTTCCCGATGCGGCCCGCTATGCGAAGCTTGTTTCGGAGTTAATGGTTTGAAGCGAATTCTCCTTCTGCTCCTAGCGTCTCTTTTCGTTGGGTGTGCGATGAGCACTGAGGAGGCGGCAAGGGCGCTATTTGAGGCCGCCCGAAAAGGCGATGACGGGGAGGTTTCAAAACTTGTTTCCAAGTATCCGAAAGCGGTCAACTTTGAAAATCCTGAAAGCGGCGTTTCTCCGATTCATGGGGTTCAAAGCGCGGCTGCCGTAGAGTCCTTGGTGGCTGCCGGTGCCGACGTTTCAGCGCTTGACGGCACGGGGATGACAGCACTTCATACAGCGGGCAATGGGGAAACCGCAAAAGCCCTTCTCGCGGCAGGCGTCGATATCAATGCCGTGTCAGAGCGTTATGGAACAGCCCTTCATCGAAACGCCCGGGATGATGAAGATTCACTCGAGATCCTTGAGATTCTCTTGGAACACTCTCCTGATCTTGCCTTGGGGTTGGGCAAAAATCGCAGAACGGCGCTTCATCTTGCTGCAGAGAGAAAGGCCGTGAATGCCGTTAAACTCCTTTTGGATGCCTCAGCGGATGTAGACGCGAGAGATTCAGTGGGTGCAACGCCGCTGCACCTGGCAGTATTGGCAAAAAGCGCGGAAACCGCTGAACTCCTTCTGGAGTATGGAGCGGACCCGGATGCGGAACTCGTGGCAGGAACGGTTCTTAAGATAACGGAATCAAGAACATGGAAGGGAGATACTAAACGTCAAGCCTTCTCCCGAAAGATAAAAACACCAAAGGATTTAATCAACGATAACGCCGTCCGAAAAGTGTTTAAAGACCGCGGCGCCCTCTAAAGCGCTATTCACAAAGCATCGAGGCGCAAAATCATTCAGCTTTCAGGACCAATACCCTAAACGCAACAAACGCACGCGGTGCCTGGCACCACCGGTACTAGCTGCCGCAGGCGTCGCCGTGCGCGTCCGCTTCGCAGTGAGCGCAGGCACGGCAATGTCGGCGATTAAGCAGTTGAGCGGAAGCCAGGCAAAGGCCTGCGGCCCCCATGATCCACGGTTCGAAACGCGGGGGGGTAATAAAATGGCTCACAATAATTCCAATGATGCCGGCCCCCAGCAAGGCCGTGGGTTCCATGCGCCGGTGCTGACGAAATCCCATAAATAATGTTCCGCCGGCAAGAATCAAAATGGAAGCGATTAAGGCAACCTCAAAAGATTCTTCAACCATAAACCCGACGCCGATAAGCGGTGCGATGACAATGAGAAGCGGCATCATCAGGCAATGGATGGCGCATACCAAGGACAGTCCCGCAGTGAGGCCGGTGAACCGTTCCACCAAACTCGCCTTGGGCGCAGTGACGGATTCAGGCTCCGATCCGTGGAGATGGTCCCAAGAGTCTTTTAAAACCGACCAAGCCGAGCTCAATACGACCGCTGCGATGACAGCTGCCGCCGCCAAATCGGGCCAAGGGGAGCGGAAATAGGCGACTCCGGCAGCAGCGATGATGACCCCGATATTGGCTGTAACGTCGTTTCGGGAGCATATCCAGGCGGACCGCATGTTGATATCCTCATCCCGATGGCGAAACAGCAGGTATAAGCAAAACCCATTTGCGGTTAATGCGATTAGAGCCATCCCTGCCATGGGGCCGGCGGCCGGGATCGCGCCTCCTAGGGAAATAGCCACCATATGTGCCAGAACCCCAAAACCGAAAAAAGTCATTAAAATTCCTTTAAAAAAGCTGGCTCGGGCCTTCCATTGGGCCCCCCTGGAAACAGCGAAAAGTGTAAATCCATAGGCTGCCGCATCGCCCAGCATATCCAAGGAATCGGCTAAAAGGGCGCTGGAATTGAATAAAATACCCGCTCCTGCCTCGATGAGGAACATGAGACCATTTATCGCTAAAACGGCTTTTAGAACCCCGGATTGTCGACGAACACCGGCTTCATCCAGGGTTGGGCAGCACTCATCCATACGTATAGGATAGCGGAATAATGGAATTAGTCATAGCCTTTCTAGGTTATTTTTGCTATCCTATGCGTAGCGGATAATTCCGCCCGGAGTCAAGAGTCATGGCCAAGGTATGTCAAGTAACAGGTAAGCGTCCGTCTGCGGGGAACAATGTTTCTCATTCCCATCGTAAGACCCGACGTCGGTTCCTGCCCAATCTTCAAAGCAAACGTCTCTGGGTTGAGAGCGAAAAACGTTTTGTACGTCTCCGCCTAAGCACCAAGGCATTGCGAACCATCGATAAGAAAGGAATTGATGCTGTCTTGCGCGAGATTCGCGCAGAAGGCGTTAAGGTCTAAGAACCCCTAAATTTCGAAAAAAACCGCCGGGCCCAGTTTGGGCCCGGCGGTTTTTTTATGCGGCCTTAGGCCGAATAAACTCGTCTATTTTAGACCAGACTTCGGTTGAAGCCCGTTCCCCGCAAACCAAATCAACATGTCCGTACCCTTTTGCAAGATGCCACCGTTTTTGCGGAGGGGATAAGCGGTCATAGGTCCAGCGAATGGTTTCCGGCGGACATTGGCGGTCGGCACTCCCGGCAATACATAACCAGGGCACCGGAAGATCTTTAGCGAGGACGGGGAGGCGTTCCTCGATTCCGTCGCACAAGATTCCTTCACCGTCAAACGTAGACGCAAGCTCCATTAATTCGGGGACCGTCATATCCGCCATGGTGTGACCATGGAAGGCGAGCAACGCGTCCTGTGACATATTCTTGCGATTGTAGATTGATTTTCCGGGCATCAGGCCTGTGGCGGCCCATGGAGCAACGAGTCGGTGATAAAGTTTATTCCATACCTTTTTACGCCCTTCGAGGATCGCATGCACACCTTCGGTTTCATTCGTCCCGTTAAATGTCGAACCCCCGACCCCATAATGCAGAGCGGAGGCAATTGTTGTTATAGATGCAATTTCCTTTCCGCCGGACCGAGCGGCATGGGCAAGGCCGAGGATGCCTCCAAGGCTATGGCCGACCCAATGGAAAGACTCCCCGCAGAGCGACTTCACGGCTCCGGTCAGAGCCGGGACATCAAAAAATAGATAATCGGAGAACTTCCAATCGAACTTGTCCCCGGTTTCTCTTCCGCGCATAGAACCGAGGTAGACATGCCAACCCCGGGATGCCAGCCAGCGCGCCAGACTCGGGCCATGCGGATGTAGGTCAAAAGTATTTGCACGAGACCCAAGACCATGCTGAAGATAGACCGTCCCCTGTTCCTTCCCGGCAGGAACATATTCATCGAGCGCGAGGCGTTGACCGTCCTCGGCGGCAACGAAGTGACGTTTGGGGGCGGAATAGGGCGTGCGGGAGCGGATCAAGGCTTCAGTTGCCGCTGTGTAGAGAGTAGCTCCGGCGATTAATTTCCAGAGTTTCATCCGCCCACCCTTTTGATTTTATATCCGTCTTTTTCCAATTCGCTTTGAATCATATCCCGGCGGTCCCCTTGCAGTTCGAGAATTCCATTCTTGATTGTCCCGCCGCACCCAAACCTTTTTTTCAGTTTGCTGAGAAGCTTTTCTTTAAGGCTCGGATGCATATTTAATTTTTCAATCGAGGTGACTCCCGAACCTTTTGCTCCGCGTTGGAAGCGTAGACGAACAGGTTCGGGTTGACGTCTTTTTCCGGCTACCGCGCACATGCACGGGGATTTTCGACAGGTCGTGCAAAAATCGGGGTCACTGGAATATACCAGATTACTCATCCGTCTTCCCCGCAGGGGAAAGGCGGGCGCCCCGTACCCTTTCCTTCAAAGCAGGCGCATCTTTAATCCCTTCAAATCTTACTTCGATCCCATCACCACCCGCCGAAGCGATCCCCACAGTCCCGATCCCGCACAAACGATCAAACGCGCTCTGCTCCAAAACAATGTTGCGGATGTCGCAAATTTCCACTTCATCCACCCGTTTGGACAGGAGCCCCGTACGGGCGATGACCCTTTGATTTGTCAGCGTATAGCGAACGCCGGCCCGTCCCATCACTGCGCCCGCATAAGCCACGACCGAAAGCGCCGCGACCGGCGGTATCCATGCCGATTCTCCGGTCCACCATAACGCTCCGATCAGGACAATCGAGAGATCGCCGATCAGGAGCAAAGCCCACCAATTCCAGTAACTGGGTTGGCCGGTCCAGAGCGTTTCTTCGATAGGCTTCTCGCTCATGAGTCCTCATCGAACGCTTTGCCGTAGCGCTTCTTGTTTTTCCTGACACGTTGCCAATGCTTCAGCGCATTAATGTGGTCTTTTCCAAAAAACAAGATGTAATTAATAAGCCCGCTCATAAGTGCGGCCCGCGTAAGCCAATCGCCTGTCAGAAACGATAGGGCCAGCAGCGCCCATGTAAACCAGGCAAGCCACTTAACTTTTACCGGGAGGATGAAAAACAAAAGAAGCTCGAAATCGGGATAAAGCGCCGCGAATGCGAGGAAAATAGTGGAGTTTAACGTTATGTTCGAGATCCCGACACCCATCGCAAGAGACATCAGGACTGTCGAAATCGCTCCGATGCCGTAAAACACCGTGAAGCGGAATTCGCCCCATTCATTTTCAAGCGCTTGTGCATATAGCCACAGCAGATAAAGCCAAAAGAACATGAAAATAGGACTGAGTTTAGGAGAAATAAATAGAAAGGTGAACACCCGCCACCATTCCCCGCGGGCGATGAGAGCGGGCTCCAGCGTGAGTAGCTGGGGAAATTCAGGCTTTATATATCCTAGCAGCCATACCGCGGCATTCATTCCGACAAGAAATATCGCGAGATTGGGGAAGCTCCAATCTCCAAAGCGTTTTTCGAGTTTATCGATCCAATCGCCGGCCATGCGTCTATTCTACCAATGTGATAGTATTGAATTCATGCAAAACGACCGCAACCTAGCCTGGATGGATCTTGAAATGACCGGCCTTGAGCCCGATCAGGATACAATTCTTGAAATCGCTACCATCGTTACCGATTTCAATCTAACAGTCATTGAAGAAGGCCCCGTCTTTGCCATAAAACATTCCAAGGAAGATCTTGAGAAGATGGACCCCTGGTGCATAGAGCATCACGGAAGTTCCGGACTCACCAAGCGCTGCCTTGAGTCCGAAACGACTGTCGAAGAAGCCGAAGTCGCGTCATTGGCATTTTTCCGCAAGTATTGCCCGGAGAGGAAAATCCCTTTATGCGGAAACTCCATCCACCAGGATCGCCGGTTTCTCGTGAAGTATATGCCGCGCCTAAATGACTACCTCCACTACCGTATTGTCGATGTTAGTTCAGTAAAAGAAATCGTCGAACGTTGGTACCCCAACGATTTCGAACCACCCACCAAAAAACGCAGCCATCTCGCCCTCGACGACATCCGCGAATCAATCGAAGAACTCCGCGGCTACCGAGACAAATTCTTCCGCAAACTGGATTAAGATGGGGGTCTGTCCCCAAGTTCTTTAACTTGTTGGAATCAATTCTGCTGATAAATTCAGAACTTTCTACTTCAACAAGTTAAAAAAGTGGGGGACAGACCCTGGAATCCTGGAATCTAGTTTTTGTCGATTCCTGAGACGCTTCTGCCGCCGATTGTGTAGTAGAGCGCTTTTACGGCTTCCAGAATGACGCGGCGAGCAAGAATGTGATCTTTCCACCATTGGCGGGTAAAAGATTCATAGGGTGTTCCAGCGGCAAGGATGGTCGTGTTCGGCAAGGCCCGTGCGAAAATTATCCGGGCACGGCGGGCATGCCATCGCGACGTGACGAGCAGGAGTTTCTTTCCAACAACATCAGTTGCTCTTGAGAGCGCGAGGGCTTCCTCAAACGTGGATACGACCCCGTTTCCATAGAGATGAATCGCGTCTTTAGGCACGCCTTTTTTCTCAAGAATCTCTCTGTTGAGATCTTCTTCAACCTGATACTTAACCCCAAGGTCTAGGAGGTTTTTCTCGTCAGGACGTCGATAAGGACGTGATGTCCAGATGCTTGAAGCGATTCCTTTCTTATAAAGATCAGCAGCGTAGAGAGGCCTTGATGGAAGACCCGCAAGGACAACAATCAGATCAGCATTCTCCGGTTCGTCGGCTCCATCAATCCACCATCCCAAAAACAGGAATGCCGTGGGGACGAATGCCAACAGCAACAACAAGCCCGCCACTAGGGCGGGCTTGGGAATGGCAACGGTAATGCTGCCGTGAATCAGTTACCGGCTCCGCGGCGAGTCGATTCGTGTCCGGTGAGGCCCTCGCACTGGCACCAACCAGGATGCTGATCGCCGGCTTTCCAGCCTTCGACCTGGTCTTCCAGGTTGGTTAGGACCCAGCATTTGTAGCAAAGCATCAGTCGATTAAGGGGTTTGTCATCTCCGCAGCGCTTGCATGGACCGTCCTTGGGAGGTTTACGCTGCTTTAGTTTATCTAGATCAATATCTTCATCGGTGTCCTTAGCGTCATCGATATCTTTATCGGCGGTGCTTCCGCTGAGGATTTCCGCGAGGAGTTCGTCGCCGGAAACAATTGTTTCTGAGGTCATGCTGTCTCTCCGTTAACTGGTTCGACCCATTTTCCATTGGACCGAATCAGATCTATTAGTGCTTGGTCTGAGTCTGCTGTCGGAACGCCTTTTTTGACGCATTCCTTGCCGACGTATAAATTGATTTTACCGGGTGCTCCGCCGACGTATCCGAAATCGGCATCCGCCATTTCGCCCGGCCCGTTTACGATGCAGCCCATAATAGCGATTTTTACGCCTTTCAAGTGTCCCGTTTGGGATTTAATCCGCTCGGTGGTTTTCTGCAGATCGAACAATGTCCGACCGCAAGACGGGCATGAAACATATTCCGTCTTTGTGATGCGGACTCCGGATGCTTGGAGGATATTGTAGACGATGCGAAGGTCGTTTTTGGGTTCACCGGAAGAGACGACTTGGACACTGTCTCCGATCCCATCGCAGAGCAGAGATCCAAGCAGCACGGCCGCATCGAGTCCGGGGTCATTGGCAGCGAGGTGGATTGGCGCTCGAGAACCGGCGTCACGCAATCCTGCAGCCAAGCGACGGACCTCGTGCAGTACGGATCGTTGATCCGAAGGGGAAAGCAGTACCGCGCAGGCAACCCCCGCGTTTCGGCATGCGGCCTCACCGGCGAGCGCATCTTCTACCGTTTCTGAATCTACGAGCAAGGGCTTTCCCAACCGTTTCGCCTCTTCGAGCAATCTGGGGGCGTAAACCGCTATGTCAACTAAGGGAAGAACATCCTTCCACGGGGCATGGGGATCGGAGAATCGGGCCAAAAACGCGATCCGGGAGGTCTCTCCGGCGAGTGTTTTCTTGGCCGCCAGCAATGCATCGACATCATCGTCAGTACTGAAAGTCCATTCGAGAATTTCAGGTTCTAATGCTTGGGTCGCTTGAAGCTGCGCTTCGAGAAACGAAAGAATCTCGGAACCCTCGGCTTTCCAACGCGTGATCACGCGTACGGGGTGCGCCCCGCCCAGGCGAAAAGGACCGACCTTGATCGATTCGCTCTCGCGGCGCTTGTAATCGAAGCAATCCTCCGTATAGGCCGTCGCGGGTCCCGTCGAGAATAACGGCGTTTCCGCGTTTGGATTAAATCGGGCAACTAGTTCCCGGCATACGGGAATTTCATATTCGGGATCTTCTGTAAGC
>JBFIEP010000078.1:0-8759 GCA_041603335.1 Elusimicrobiota bacterium
CGATGTACTGGTCACTCTAGGCATAACCGACAGTCGGGAAAATTAGTAGGCTTAAATTACAATTTCAGTCGGAGGCAACAATGCTTCGCCATAAAACAACTCTTTCCGTCATCGCCCTTATTGTAGGGCTCGGATTGATAAGCGCCTGCGGGAAAAAAGAGTCCGGAGACAAAAAATCCGGTAAAAAAGCCTCTTCCCAGAAGAGCAAGAACAAGGACACCTACGTCCACGTCACGATTTCAGACGTCGATAGTATGGACCCGGCTTGGTCCTACGACACCCAGAGCCACATGATCATCGAAAATCTTTACGATTACCTCCTCGCGTACAAGGGGGGAAGCATCACGGAACTCGAAGCGCGGATTTCCGAACAGGTCCCTTCGATCGAAAACGGATTGGCCGCAAAAGACGGCCTGACCTACACCTTCCCGATCCGCAAGGGAGTCAAATTCCACAAAGGCGGGGAAGTTACCCCGGAGGATGTCGCCTATTCGCTAAAACGCTTTATGCTTTTTGACCGGGCCGGCGGTCCTTCTTCGCTCATGCTCGAGCCCATCACAGGACTATCGGCGACCCGAAAGGACGGGAAACCTCTCGACGCTGCCTATGAAAAGGTGAACGCGGCGGTCACGGTCGACGGGGATAACGTCGTGCTCAAACTCCACAAACCATTTGCACCTATCCTGACAATTCTCGCATCGTGGGCACCGATTGTTTCCAAGGAATGGGCGGCGGCAAATGACAGCTGGGACGGAACGAAAGAAACCTGGAAAAAGCACAACAACCCCGAAAAAACCGCCGAAGGTTTTTACGACGAAGAAAACGCGACCGGACCGTTCATGCTGGATCGCTGGGACAAGAAGACCAAGGAAGTCGTGATGGTTCGTTTTGACGACTATTGGCGCGGCCCGGCAAAGCTTAAACGTGCTCATATCAAGAGCGTCGACGAATTCCAGACCCGCAAACTGATGCTTGCCGCCGGTGATGCAGACTCCATCTACGCCGACTACCTCCAACAGCCATTGCTCCGCAATCTTAAGGGCGTCGAGCTCATCGACGACCTGCCGCGCATCGATATGAATCCCGCGATATACTTCGTCTTCAAGATCGAAACTAAGGGAAATCCGAACGTGGGGTCTGGAATGCTGGACGGGAAGGGTATCCCCGCCGCTTTCTTTAGCGACATCAATGTTCGAAAGGCGTTTGCCCACGCGTTCGACTACGAAGGCTTCATCCGGGATGTTAACCGCGGAAAAGGAACCCGGGCGAAAAGCTTTATCCCCAAAGGACTCTTCGGCTACAACCCCGACCAAGCGGCATACGCCTACGATATAGAAAAGGCCGAAGAGTTTTTCAAGAAGGCGCACGGGGGGAAACTCTGGAAGAAAGGGTTTAAGTTCACGCTGGCGTATAATGCCGGGAACCAGCCCCGTGAAGTCATCGCCAACATGATCAAGCGCGCGGTGGAAAGCATCAATCCTAAATTCCAGATCGACACCCGGCCGATTCAATGGTCGACCTACCTCGATCTGTCGAACAAGTCGATGCTCCCCATGTTCATCTTGGGATGGGCACCCGACTACCCGGACCCGCACAACTTCTCATTCCCCTTCATGCACTCCGACGGGAACTACCCGCGGCTGCAGCGCTACAAAAATGCCGAAGCCGATAAACTCATAACGGCCGCGATGACGGAAAGCAACCCCGAGAAACGCCGGGAAATGTACTACCGCATCCAGCAGATCGCGTATGAGGATGTGCCGTCCCTCCCGGTTCTCAACTCTGTGCTCTACCGGACCCAGCGCTCATGGGTGAAGGGCTACGTGTACAACCCGATCCATCCGGACGCGCCGTACTCGTGTCCGTTGTACTACCTGTCGAAGGATTAACCGACACCGTGGCGAAGTTCATACTAAAGCGGATCGCAATGCTGCCCCTTGTTCTGCTCGGGGTTACCCTGCTTCTATTTGGACTCTTCCACACGCTCTCACCGGAGATGCGCGCATCCATCTATGTAAAAGATCCGCGCCAGCTAGCCGCCCTCGATGACGTCATTCGCAAATACGGACTCAATGATCCATTCCACAAACAATACGTGCGCTGGATCGGCCGCGTGGTGCGGGGGGACCTAGGCTACTCCGAGACCGCTAAAATGCCGGTCACTGAAGCCTTAGCGGCGTTTTTCCCCGCGACGATCGAACTGTCGGTGATGTCCTTTATCCCGATTATGCTGATCGGGGTATGGCTGGGAACCCTCTCGGCGGTGCATAGGGATAAATGGATCGATCACTTATCCCGCTTTATTTCTATTACGGGCTATTCTCTGCCCTCTTTTGTACTGGGGCTATTGCTGCTGATGGTTTTCTATGGAATGCTCGGCCTCTTTCCGCCCGGCCGCTACTCCCTGGCTTCGGACCTGATTATATACGGCGGCAATTACCAGGCCTATACAGGCATGGTCGTCGTGGACTCGATACTCAACGGACAATTCGGTGTCTTTGTAGACGCCCTAAAACATCTCGTCTTGCCGGCGACCTCGCTCACCTATATCACGATGGCGCTGCTGGTCCGCATTACGCGTTCCTCGATGCTTGAGGAGTTGGGCAAGGACTATGTCCGCACGGCGCGGGCGAAGGGACTCCCCGAGCGTACGGTTATCAATGTTCATGCCCGGCGCAACGCATGGATTCCCGTGATCACGATCGCTTCGATTCTTTTTGTCCAATTGCTAGGCGGCGTTCTAATCACCGAAACGGTTTTCGCCTACCCCGGGATCGGCCGCTGGGTCGCCCAAGCAGCGGTGCAGCTTGACGTTCCCGGCGTCATGGGCGTGGCACTCATGACATCGACGCTGTTTGTTCTCGGAAACCTCGCGGCGGATGTTCTCTACGCTATCGTCGATCCCCGGATTCGTTTTCAATGAGCGGAGATTTTCACGAGTTTCTCGCTGAAACCTGGAAGCGTCTTAAACGCCGCCCGCTATCCTTGGTCGGACTCGGTCTTATCGCAACATTCACTTCGGTCGCGATCTTTGCACCCGTTATCGCCCCGCCGGAAAAAAACGCCCGCGACTTCTATTTAATTCCACAGGACGGCTACAGCCCCGACCCGGTAAGACCGTCGGCAAAACATATCTTCGGCACAACCGAGCAGCAGTTCGATCTCTTTTACGGAATTGTATGGGGAACCCGTACAGCATTTAAAATCGGAGTGGCGGTCGTTCTCGTTTCGGTTTTCGTCGGGATTCTCATCGGCGGAATCGGCGGCTTCTACGGAGGCTGGGTAGACGAAATACTGATGCGTTTCACTGACGTCATCATGGCGCTTCCCAGTATTATTCTTGCGGTGGTAATCGTCACCGTCCGAGGCCCAAGTCTGTTTAACGTTATCGTCGCCCTAGCCGCGGTCTCATGGCCGACCTATGCCCGCTTGATTCGCGGGGATGTTCTTAGCGTTAAACAACGGGAATTCGTCCTCGCCGCGCGCGCCCTGGGCGCCAGTGACCGGCGCATTCTTCTACGGCATGTAATCCCGAACTCGATTTACCCGGTCATCGTTGTCGCATCGCTCGACACGGGCGCCATCGTTCTTTCCGCCGCCGCGCTCAGCTTCCTGGGTTTGGGTGCGCCGGTCGGATACGCCGATTGGGGCCAGCTCATCGCGATGTCGCGAAACTGGATCATCGGGGCTTCCGGAAGTCCGCTCGACTACTGGCATACCGTCGCTTTCCCCGGCGGAGCAATTTTTCTTTTCGTACTAGGCTGGAACCTGCTCGGAGACGCCTTCCGGGACATTCTTGATCCGCGGCAAAAATAATGACTCTAACCCAACTTCTTGACCGAACGGCAGCACGCATCCCTAACGCCCCCGCACTTGTCTGCGTAAAAAAAGACGGGAGCGAAACGACAACCAGCTTTGGAGAATTGCAGCGCCTAATTCTCTGCGCGGCATCAGGCTTTGAAAAGAAAGGCCTCAAGAAGGGGGACTGCGTCGCGATCATCCACCGCAACGGTGCGGAATTTGTAATCACTTATTTTGCCCTTCTCCGGATCGGAGCGATCGCCGTTCCGATCAACTACATGGTGCAAAAGCCCGAAGAACTCGGCTACATGCTCAACCACGTCGAAGCGAAGGGTATCGTAACCCAACGGGAGTTTCTCAGAGGCATCCTTAAGTCGAAGGCTGAAGTTCCTTCTCTGGAATTCGTGCTGTCGAGCGATGGCGGTTCCGATGCAGAAGACTTCGACATCTTTCTCGCCGAGCATCCACCGATGGAAGGCTCGGTGGATGCCGCCTCTGAAGATACGGTCTCAATGCTATTCACTTCCGGAACTACCGGACATCCCAAAGCGGTGATGCTGTCGCACGGCAACCTAGTCTCCAATATCGAGGCCGGCGTTAACGCGTTTGGACTCAACGAAAAGGATGTCGCTCTCACACTCCTGCCGATGTTCCACACCTTCGCCTGGACCTGCTGCACCCTCATTTCCCTGCGCCTTGGGGCGAAAAATGTCGTCATTACACATCCGGCCCCTCCAAAGCCGTGGCTCAATGCGATGGCTAAACACGGCGTAACGATCTTTGCCGCGGTCCCGCAGATTTATTCCCTGCTTTCCAAACAAGCGGTCGGCATTAAGAAATGGGTGCTTCGCTTCTGGTTCTTCCGTAAGGTCCGCCTCGCGGTGTCTGGGGCTGCACCCCTAAGCATGGCCACACTCAAAGAATTTAAGGACGGGTTTGGCGTCTCCATTACGGAAGGCTACGGACTTACCGAAACCTCACCGATTGCCTCATTTAATCCGCCCTCCCGA
The DNA here is from genome assembly GCA_041603335.1 of Elusimicrobiota bacterium. Taxonomy (GTDB): domain Bacteria; phylum Elusimicrobiota; class Elusimicrobia; order UBA1565; family UBA1565; genus UBA1565. Next base: position 4,812 of record JBFIEP010000078.1, read on the forward strand.
CCCAAGGTGAATAGTGTCGGGAAGCCTGTAGAACACGTCGAGATCCGCATCGTCGGGGATGACGGGAAGCCCGTCGCGCAAGGCGCTGAAGGCGAGATCGAAATTCGCGGCCCGAACATCATGAAGGGCTACTACAAGAACGAGGAAGCAACGTCTGCGGCGGTTAATTCCGAAGGATGGTTCAAATCCGGGGATATCGGACTGATCGATGAGGACGGCTACATCTTCATCAAGGACCGGAAAAAAGACATGATCATCGTTAAAGGGCTCAAGGTCTTCTCCGCACAGGTAGAAAAAGTGTTGATGGGTCATCCTGACATCGCCGACGCCGCCGTCATCGGAATTCCCGATGAAACGGGCGATGAACGCATTAAGGCGTTTTTCGTCCTCGCAGAGGGGGCAAAAGCGGATAGCTCTGAACTCCATAAATTTTGCCGCAAGCACCTGGATCCCTACAAGCGCCCGCGCGAAATAGAAATCGTAGATGAACTGCCGAAAAACGCGCTCCAAAAAACGCTTAAGCGGGTCCTGCGCGACCGGGAAATCGAAAAAGCACGCTAAATGCCGGACTGGATAACATCACTGTCGCGATCACCCGCGATCCGCGACCTTGAGAGCCTCGCAGCCGAACATAAAGGGGATGTCTACCTTGTCGGCGGCGTTCTGCGCGACCGCGCACTGGGCGATCTAAAATCCCCGTATGACATTGATCTCGCTGTCACTGGTTCGGCGAAAAGCTTCGCGGAGCGAATCGCGCGTGAGTGGAAAGGAACCCTCGTTGTTCTTCATGCGGAAACGCGCGTCTATCGCGTCGTCAAAAAACAAACACAGGTGGATGTCGCACAGATCCAAGGGGATTCGATTTCGGTTGATCTCGCACGACGCGACTTCACGATCAACGCGATGGCGGTAAAACTACCGCTGACACGCGAAGATTTGCTGGACCCTTTCAACGGCCTGCGCGATGCCGCCAAGAAAACGCTGCGCGCAACCGGTCCGAAAGTATTCGTTGAAGATCCGCTGCGCATGCTGCGGGCGTTTCGTTTATCGGCAACACTCGGGTTGAAAATAGAATCAGCAACACGCGAACGGATTCAAAGACACCGAAAAAAGATCTCCCAGCCTGCGGGAGAACGGATTCGCACGGAACTCCTTGGCATTTTCAGCGCAGCAGACAGCGCGGTGCACTTGCGGGCGATGGACGCCTGCGGGCTTCTGACTGCCGTGTTTCCCGATATGGAACCCTCACGCCGCTGTGCCGAAGTCTATTACGGCAAGGGGGGAGTTCTAAAGCATTCGCTCGCGGTCGTGGAACGCGCCGACTTTTTACTCGCCGATATTCCGGGACTTTATCCAAAATGGGGGAAGCGATTCGAAGAAGGCCTTCAGAAGCCGCTTATCCGTCTCGCCTGCCTGCTCCACGATATCGCAAAACCCGCCTGCGCGAAGAAAATCAAAGGGCGCCTGCGTTTCTTTGGCCATGAAGCCAGGGGTGCGATCATGAGTGTCGAACTGCTCAAGCGGCTGCGTTTTTCAAGCGATGAAATCGAAACCATTCGTCAATGCATACACCATCACTTGCGTCCCGGCAATCTCGCCGCCAGCGGCGGAATTGTAACCGATAAAGCGGTTTTCCGTTTCTTCCGGGACTTGGGGGAACACGGCCTACCCTTACTGGCCGTGTGTTGGGCGGATCATGCGAGCTACCTAAGCCCCCAAGCCTTACGCCCCATTTTGGCCCGGATCGAGGAAGACCCACACACAACCGATAGAACAAAGCCGCGATCGGAAGAGGCCCGCAAAACCTTATTTCACATCCAAATTGTCTCCTACCTGCTGGACCAATGGTTTAACCGTCCGGACCGATCCCGTCCCCGCCGTCTTCTCGATGGCAAAGAAGTCATGAAAATTATGAAGATTCCGGCAGGACCGGCCATCGGAGAGGCCCTTTCCGCGTTGAGCGAAGCCCAAGCGGAGGGAAAAGTCAAAAACCGCAGCGAAGCTCTGCATTTTCTAAAAACGCGAAAGCAATAAAACGGTAATGGTGAGGCCGTCTTTCCCCTGTTATACTCAGCAGGAAGGGCTCTAAACCATTATAGACACCATGCGACCCGGCCTCCCTCGATGGGCTCTGACGTTTTTTGCACTGCTCCCCGTTCTCGGGACGTTCGGTGCTGTCCCTGCAGCCGCCCAACTAGACCTGGCCACCCCTAATCTTTTCAACCGTCAAAGCACCGATTGCCTTGGAACACTCACCAATGACACATCCCTCACAACCGGGACACCCAATATTCAAATTGCAATCCAGGATGTCGGTTCAGGCATTCGTTTCGGTCGCTCACCGCACACGGGCGGTACCGTCGCTCGTTCCGGCACGAAGCTCCTCCTGCATTTTGATGGTGTTTTAACAGACACGTCTACGTTTTCCAACAACGGAACAGCGATCGGGGGACCTTTTTTCTGCACAGCCCCAAATGGTTTTTCGGGGTTGGTCGGTGATGATTGCATTGATCTAAACGGGACCTCTCAAGCGGTGTCAATCAACGCAAGCGCCTCACTCAATGACACGACTTCCCAGATCACAATGCAGGCCTGGATCAACCCGACGCAAAATACGGCCGGTGATCCGATCATCGAGTTCAACGACGGATCAACCATCGGCGTTCATCTTTGGCATTCCCAAGACAACAGCGGGAATGTCTACGCAAATCTAGTCGGAACCTCCGGCGCTTCCAACATCATCAAAAGTTCGAGCGGCTTTATCAAACAAAACCAATGGCAGTTGATAACGCTGACCTTTGGGGGATCGGTCGCTGAGCTCTATTACAACGACGTCATGGTCGCTTCACAAAATCTAGTAGGCCTCGAGCCGCTTGATGTGGGAAGGGATCTCTATATCGGCAGACGCGCCTCCACCGCGGACTGGTATTCCGGTAAAATCGACGAAGTGCGCATCCTCCGTTCCGGCCTCACCGCCCAGGACATCGCGGCGGACTTTTTTTCCGGGACTCTAAAACTCAGCACCTCCGGCTTTAACGGGGAATTTGTTAACCAACCCATTTCTTATGCCGGTGGGAGTACGAACGGCATTGTCACGGTAGTCACCGCCACGGTCAATTCCATCCCATTTGCGGTGGGGGGACAAAACATTATCAGTTGGTCCTACCAGGACATGACCGGCAACACCGCCTTCACATCGATATCGATGAATATTTCCGAGGTTGCCCCCTCGTTTCCAGGAGCACTGACCGGGACCCCCAGTGGAACCACGGGCATTAATTGGGGATGGCAGACACCAAGCCAAATCTGCCTCTCTGCCGGCGGCGGCCCGGCCATCTATCAAGTTGTCGATGAAAACACAACCGTGGTCAGCGGAGCCGACGTGCCCAATACCGACCTTGCCTTCGCGGAATCGGGACTCAGCGTAAACACTAATTACCGGCGCCGGGCACGGGCAGTCGACGCATTCGGAAATGGAGCCTTGACCTCGGAAACAACCGCTTATACCGAAGCCGCCGTTCCTACAAGTCTTGCCTTTTCCAACGTGTCGACCGGGAGCTTCGTTCTCTCGTGGAACGCCGCTAGCAATCCGAACTATACACGCTACGAGGTTGGATTTTCCTCGGACAACTTTACCACGGTCTTTTCAACGCCGGTTATCATTGCCGACAATTTTAAGTCGGTTACGATCGGTATCCCCGGACTCGAATCCAATACAACCTACAACGTCCGGGTACGGGCGAGAAACGGCCGTGCTGAAGATACCTTCGGGCAGAAATTATCGGCGTACGCGACGGGTTCGGTGGCCACACTTGCGACGGGACCGACAAGCCTGGCGGTGACCATCCTCGGCACATCCTCTGTTACCTGGACCTGGAGTGCTGTCCCGACCGCAACCAGCTACCGACTCGAAGACAGCGATACCAATAACGCCATTGTGACCACAGC
>JBFIEP010000079.1:0-8644 GCA_041603335.1 Elusimicrobiota bacterium
AGCATCTCCGATTGAAGGGCAATGGTCTCAAGCAGCTTATCGATATTCTGCCGCTTCTTCGCGGAAATATCGATATAGATCGTGTCGCCGCCCCATTCTTCGGGGTTGAGGCCGCGCTGGGCGAGCTCCTGTCGGATCTTTTCGGGGCTGGCGGTCGGAAGATCGATTTTATTGACCGCGACGATAATGGGGACACCTGCGTCTTTCGCATGGTCCATCGCTTCAATCGTCTGAGGCATCACGCCGTCGGCGGCCGAGACAACAAGGACGACAAGGTCGGTAACCTTCGCTCCGCGTGAACGCATCGCCGTAAAGGCTTCGTGACCCGGTGTATCGAGAAACACGATTTCACCCTTTTTCGTGCGCACTTTGTAGGCACCGATATGCTGAGTAATCCCGCCGGACTCACCGGCGACAACATCGGCTTCACGGATCGCATCGAGGAGACTTGTTTTACCATGATCGACGTGTCCCATGACGGTCACGACCGGGCAACGGCTCTGGAGGTCCTCGGGTTTATCATCGATCTCTTCGCCTTTCTTAGCGGCGATCTCTTCTTCCATATGCAGCGCCTTCATCGAGAGGTCAAAGCCGAATTCGCTGGCGATCAAAGCAGCGGTTTCACCGTCGATCCGTTGGTTAATCGTCATGTAGACGCCGCTCGACATAAGTTTCTTAATGACTTCTGCGTGATGCACCGACATCTTTTCAGCTAATTCACGGACCGTCAGGAGGGACGTAACCTCCAACGGCCGAAGTTCTCCTTCTTGAGCCTGGGGAGCAGCGGCATCCTGTTGAATCGGATACTCATTCGAGCCGGTTTGCAAAGACTGCCGCTCGGCCTTGCGGCGCGCACGCCTGCCCGGGCCCTTCTTTTTCTTGGGGGGGCCTCCGGGGGGGCGATACTGAGAGGGGGGGCGTTGTCCCGCCGCAGGCATCGAATACGTGGCCTTGGGGGAAGAAGGCATCTGATAAGTAGCCTTCGGTGATTCCTGCTTTTCTCCGCCTTCGGCAGGCGCTTTACCGGTCTTGCTCTCCGGTGCCGGCTGCGCGGGCTTCGCTTCAGGAGCCGGCTGCGCGGGCTTGGCAGCAGGCTGCGGCGGCGCTGCGGGCGGCTGCGCGGGAGTTGGTTCCGGAGCAGGCGGCGTTACTTGTGTCGGCGCGGTCGGTGCCGCGACAATTTTCGGCGGCTCGACCGGAGGAGCCGCTTCGGGAGCTTTCGCAACGGGAGCCGGCTTCTTTTCTTCCGGAGGTTTCGGGCGGGGCAGCGAGGCACCGGGCGCGAGGCGTGCGACCGTCGGCGTTCCAGTCACGACACGTCGTGTGGGTTTGCGGAAAGCGGAAAAGGCATCGACAAGGCCTGCACTCGCAGGGGCGATCGAACCCTCTTCTTGGGTCGAGCGTTTGTCCGCTTCGGCGAACTTAGCGGAGCCAACCTTCTTTACGGCCTTTTTCTTAGTTACCTTTTTGGCAACTTTCTTCGTCACCTTCTTTGTAACTTTTTTTGTCGTTTTCTTTTTCGCGACCATATCTTAAATCCTCTTAACCCTTGGGTTACGCCTCGGCCTTTTCTTCGTTCTTTACTTTCGCCTCAGCAGGCGCGTCCGCTTCCGCGGCGGGAGCGTCTGCTTTCTTTTCTTCAACCGGTGCTGCCGGCTTCGGATGCTTTGCAACGTGTTTTTTCGCACTATCGATAATCTTTTCAGCGGTCTTCTCACCAATGCCTTGGAACGCAGTCAGCTGATCCGGTGTAAAGGTCGCGATACGGTAAATGTCGGTCAACCCGCTCTTAATCAAAACCTCAGCGGTTTTATCCCCGATCCCTTCAAGCACCGCGAGAGTCTCACGCTTCGCACTTTCCTCGGTTTCCTGAGCATCCGCCTTTTGCTGTTCGGACTTAACATTCAAGCTCCAACCGGTTAAACGGCACGCGAGCCGGATGTTCTGTCCGTCCCGGCCGATCGTGAGCGCCAGTTGGTCGTTGGCAACAACAATTTCCGCCTGCTTTTGCTCCGCATCGATGATGCGGACCGAGTTGGCTTTACCCGGAGCAATAGAATTTCCGATATAAGTAGAAATCTCATCGGACCACGCGATAAGATCAATGCGCTCGCCTGAAAGTTCGTTCATGATCGAACGGATACGCGAGCCGCGAATCCCAACGCACGAACCGACCGCGTCAACCTTGGGGTTGTGGGAACGAACAACAACCTTCGCTCTAAATCCGGGATCGCGGACGATCTCCACGATTTCCACGACGCCTTCATTGACTTCGGGAATTTCCATCTCGAATAGGCGGCGCATGAATAACGGCGTTGCACGGGAGAGAACAACCTGCGGACCGCGCTGGGCTTTATCGACCTTGAGGATCATCGCGCGGATGCGGTCTCCGACGGAATAACGCTCACGGCGAATCTGCTCACGTACCGGGACAATCGCTTCAGCCTTTCCTAAATCGACAATCAGATTGCGCTCCATGAAGCGGTGGACCGAACCCGAAACCATTTCACCTTCTTTCGGCTTGTACTCTTCGTAAAGATTTTCGCGCTCGATCTCGCGGATCTTCTGAATCAAAACCTGCTTAGCTGTCTGGGCGGCAATGCGTGAAAAATCCTTTGCATCGACATCAAAATCGATTTCCTCGCCGATCTTCGGGTTCTTTTTAATCGCCTTGGCTTCTTCAACGGTGCATTGCGTTTCACTGTCTTCGACGGTCTCAACAACATTTTTTCGGACCCAGGCTTCGATCTTGGCGGTTTCACGATCGATCACACAAATGACATTCGCAGAACGTCCTACATGCTTGCGCAGCGCACTAGCAATAGCACCTTCCACCATGACCAGGACTTCTTCTTTCTTAACGCCCTTTTCACGCTCGATTTGCTCCAACGCGACAATCAATTCGCCTTTTGCCATAATATCCTCTCAGACCTTTATCTCGGGGTCGAGCCTGGCCTCTTCGATCATAGCCAACGACAGCCGGATCGTGGAATCACCGCTCTCGATCACCAAGGCATCACCTTCGACGCCGCGCAGGAACCCCTGAAATTTTCGGCGCCCTTCCTTGGCCTTCTTAAGGCGCACCTTAACGCGATGTCCAGAAAATCGTTCAAAATCCTTTACCTTTTTCAAAACCCTGTCGATTCCCGGCGACGAAACCTCAAGATGATATTCGTGAGTCATCATTTCCCCGGCATCGAGAATCGAACCGATCTTTTCCGATACCCTTTGACAATCGTCGAGATTAATGCCGCCGTGTTTGTCGACGAAAAACCGTAAGATCCAACGCCCGCCTTCCTGGACGTAAATCATATCGACAAGCTCATACGCATCCTGAATGAGGGCGTTTTCTATGGTCTTTTCGATGGTCTGGAGGTCAGGCATTTGACAATAAAAAGCGCGGCGTACAACGACCGCCGCACAGACGGAATTTCTAATGAAATTATAGCATATCGCGTAGGCGTGTAAACGCCTCCGCAAGAGGCCACATTTCCTTATCTTTCGAGTCGCGGCGCTTAAATTCGACTTCGCCGGATTCCAAGGTTTTTGTACTCACAACGAGCCGAAAGGGCACCCCGATGAGGTCGATATCCTTGAATCGAACCCCGGGCCGTCCTTTTCGGTCATCGTAGACGGCATCGATCCCGGCATCCAGGCAGGCCTGGTAAATCTTGTCGGCTTCCGCGAGAACCGCCTCCTCGTCGTTTTCCACCGCGACAATCGCAACCGTAAACGGAGCGATCTCTTTAGGCCAAATAATACCCCAATCGTCATGTCCCTGCTCGATGGCGGCAGCAACCACGCGTGAAACCCCGATCCCGTAGCACCCCATGACCATCGGATGGGCTTTTTGATCCACATCGAGATACTCGGCCTTCAAAGATTCGGAATACTTCGTCCCCAACTTAAAGACGTGCCCCACTTCGATTCCTTTTGTGAAGGCGGCTTTTTTTTCATCACACCGCGGGCAGGGATCATCCTCACGCGTCATCCGGATATCGACGACGGACTCGGCCGCGAAATCGCGTCCCATGTTGATGCCTTTCAAGTGCATGTCATTTTTATTCGCACCGGAGGCGGCATTCACAAGACCTTCCGTCGCCAGATCCGCGAGAATCCGGACGTCTTCCATTTTTCCTTCCGGGGTTTTATACCGGGGAAGATTTACCGGGCCCGCAAATCCGACCGCGCATCCGGAAATAGCTTCATACTCTTCCTCGGTCGCACGATGCATCTCGGGGCCGCCCAAAACGGCGGAAAGCTTGGCTTCATTCAGTTCATGATCGCCGCGCACCAATGCCATGACGGGTTTTCCGTCGGCGATATAAAGCTGCGTTTTGAGAAATCGCTTCTTGTTCATTTTCAAAAACTTCGCGACATCTTCAACGCTCGTCTTCCCGGGCGTCTCGACCTCTTCGGTCTCCTCCGTCGGGAAATCCGACTTTTCCACGGTCGCCTTTGTCTCGGCTCGCTCGATATTCGCTGCATAGCCGCAGCCCGAACACGCGACGATGGTTTCCTCGCCGGTATCGGCATGAACCATAAATTCATGCGAGAACGAACCTCCGATGGCGCCCGCCTGCGCTTCAACGGCAGAGAATTTCAACCCGCAGCGTTTAAAGACATTCGCGTATGCGGTCTTCATAACCTCGTAGTACTTCGAGGCATCCTCATCATCGGCATGGAAGGAATACGCGTCCTTCATCAGAAATTCGCGCGCCCGCATGACTCCGAACCGGGGACGGATTTCATCCCGGAATTTCAATCCGATCTGATAGAGACACAAAGGCAGTTGGCGCCAGGAGCGCACCTCTCGACGGACAAGATCGGTCACAACCTCTTCGGCGGTCGGAGCGAAACAGAACTCCGCATCTTTGCGGTCTTTAATCCGTAGAAGTTCTTTTCCGTAAACGGGCCAACGGCCTGTTTCCATCCACAAACTCTTAGGCTGGATGACAGGAAGCGAGATCTCGTGGGCGCCCGCCCGGTCCATTTCGTCGCGCACGATTTTTTCGACCTTGCGCAGCGCCCGTAAACCAAGGGGGAGCCAATCATAAATTCCCGATGCAACCTTGCGGATCATCCCCGCGCGCTGCATAAGCTGCGCGGAAACATTGTCGGCATCGGATGGGGCTTGTCGTAGGGTCGGTAGTAAATAGCTGCTCAATCTCATGAGTGCATTCTACAACTCTCTGGCACGGGCTCCAAGAGCCTGATACACTTAGGCCATGCGATTAATGCTGCTGTTACTGATTGTAGCGGTGCTCGTCGTCGGGCTGGAGCTTCAAGGCGGAGAACCTTGGCAATCATTCCGAGCGAGCGCTATCAGTGCTTTGTCGGAAAAAGGGATTCTGCCGGCCCCTAAGAAAAAACCCGAATCCGGTCAGACGATTCCCAAAAAGAAAAAGAAATCCCGGCGCCGTCAGCGTGCGAAGCGGCCCGCTGCAGCAGCGCAGGCACCCGCAGAAGATTGGATTATCACCGGTGAAGTCTATGACCTACTGACGCTTAATCCCATATCAAACGCAACGCTAACTTTCCGGGAAGATCCCACGAAGCCGGCGGTAACAGCCAAGACGGATTCTCTCGGCCAATTTGAGGTCACGCTTCCGGCTCTCCCGCAAGCAGGCTATACCCCTTCCTTTTTCCACCCCGATTTCGACAAAGTGTTCTTAGAAGAATCCCGCGCGCCGTACAAACGGTGGAGTGAAGACCGCCGGCGCGATGCCTTCGCGGAAGCTCTGACCGCCGAGGTGCTGCACGTTCCGATTTTTGTTGGAACGCAAGGGACGCTTACCTACAATATCGCCGCCCTCCCTAAATCGGGACAGCTCTAGTCGAATTTGATACGCTCGCGAGCATGAAGCGGATGCTCCCGGCAATTCTATTTCTCTCGGCCTGCGCCGAGCCCCAGATTCGATATCCGGTCGCGCAGCCGGTTTCCAACTGCAAGCGCGGCAATCCGCGAGCGATGTTGAGCCGGGCTAATTCCGACATCCTCCAAACGCACTTTAAGCTATTGGGTCAAAGCCGTTCTCGTGAAATCGCCTACCTCCGCAGCCGGGTAAAGCTTACGGTTATTCAAGTTCGCTGTGAAAAAATAACAACGCGATTTATATTCGAGCTGCCCCAGGCACCGAGACGGTTGGATCACCGCATGTCTTGGTATAAACGCGCATCCGTTTTGATGGATGCAATTTCCGGTTCAAGCCCGGCGAAAGCCGGTCTTAAGGAAATGGCCTCACGGCTTCGGGTGGCCGCCGGAAGCGCCCCGCCCTTCGGAACCGCCCTTGAGATGGGGGAATTTCAACACCTGAGCCTCCAGGTCGGGGAAAACCTCAAAGGAACCCGGACGCTCATCGAAATCGGGTATACGCTCAAGATCTGAGACGCGGATCTTCTTACGCCCGATACAACGCCGGAACCATCGATACTTTCGGGGTCTTTCCTGTTTTCCCATACCTCCTATACGAATGAGGGCTGGAATTTGTTCCGGTTATTTTTTGACGGGGACTTCTTCGCTGACCGCCTCGGTTGCGGCGGCGTCTTTCTTCGCCTGCCGACCGTCGCGAATGCGCATGATGTCATTAAACGTCGCGAAGCACAGCAGCGACATGAGGAAAACAAGTCCTACTGTATTCGCCGCACCCACAATCGAGGTGGTAAGTTTTTTCCCGCTCACCCCTTCCCAAAGATAAAGGACACCATGCCCGCCGTCTAGGAGGGGGATGGGGAGAATGTTAAAGAAACCGATCGCGACAGAGATGAGTCCGATGAGAAATACGAAATCCTCAATCCCGGAATGGGCGGCCTTCGAAACCATCTGCACGATTCCAACCGGACCCGCGAGGTCCGGCTTCTCGCGCTTCGAGATTTTTGAATAAAGCTGTTTAACGGTAAACGCCGTCCAATACCAACACTGGCCCGCCGAGTGCTTAATGGCGCTTAAAAAACTGACGCTGGTGTAATCGATCATCGGGACAATTCCAATAAGACCGCGTCCGGTGGCACTGTCGAGGCGGGGGGTGAGCGTCAATGTTTTCACGTCCCCCGAGCGCGCATATTGTATCTCAACGGGTTCTTGCGGATGCTTGTGAATAAAAGAGGCGAGATCCTCCCAGGTTGCGATCTCCATGCCGCCCGCTTTTAGAATCCTGTCGTCCTTGATTAGACCCGCCGTAATTGCCGGGAAGTCCGGAGCGAGATCCCCAAGGATCGGCTCGTTTGAGGCAACAGGCAGCCCTTTGAAAAATACAACGAGGAAAAACATCACGAACGCGAGAATATAATTCATCGCGGGCCCGGCGGCAACCACGGCGAGGCGCTGCCAAGGGGAACGGCTGAAATATTCGTCCGGATCGCCCGTTGTATCGTCGAGAGACTCTCCGGCCGGCTTCACAAAGCCGCCGAGGGGAATCGCGCAAATCGAAAATCGAGTATCGCCGCGCGTCATTCCGATCAACTCAGGTCCGAATCCAAACGCAAACCGCTCCACCCGAATACCCAGCTTAACGCAGACAATGAAGTGACCGAACTCATGAAGAAAAATCACAAGACCAAACGTAAGAAGAACGGCTAGCACACTTAAAATCACGCAGTCACTCCCAAGCCATCGGTAATTTCCTGGGCCTTAGTCCGCGCCCAAGCGTCTACTTCAACGATTTCCCCAAAAGTCGGCGTATGTCCGCCGGAGCGATGGGCCTTCATGGTCTCTTCAATGATCCGCGGAATATCCGTAAAGCGGATCCTGCCTGCTAAAAAGCTTTCCACGCCGATTTCATCAGCCGCATTAAGAACCGCCGGCATACTGCCGCCTGTTCGGGCCGCTTCAAGCGCGAGTGCCAAGCATTGGAAGCGTTGAAAATCGGGTTTCGCAAAAGTAAGCTTCTCGGTCGCGAATAAATCGAGACTCTCGATCACACTCTTTTTTCGTTCGGGCCATGTCATCGCGTACTGAATCGGCAGCGCCATATCAGGGGGAGACATTTGCGCGAGCATTGATCCGTCGTGGAACTCGACAGCGCCATGGATGATCGATTGATGATGGATTACGATTTCCAATTGTTTGAGATCGAGTCCGAAAAGATTTTTGATTTCGATGGCCTCAAATCCCTTATTCATCAGAGAGGCGCTGTCGACGGTAATTTTCTTTCCCATCTTCCAAGTCGGGTGATTCGTCGCCTCTTCGGGCGTAACCGAATCAAGCGAGCCGGTGCGCTTATAAAACGCGCCGCCGGAGGCGGTCAGAATAACGCGCTTGGCCATCTTGCCGTAACCGCGTAAACCGGACTTAGGCAATTCCCGGCTTCCGAAGGCTTGAAATATGGCGGCAGGTTCCGAATCAACCGGAAGAATCATACCGCCCCAACGGTCGGCTTCAGTCATAAACTGCTCGCCGGCCATGACCATCGGCTCTTTGTTGGCGAGGGCAACCTTTTTACCCGCTTTAAGGGCTGCCAATAAAGGAGAAAATCCAATTCCGCCCACCAACGAGGTCAACACCAAATCGACTTCCTTCGCGGAAGCCATTTCGCACAAACCCTCGATACCCGGCTCCAGCAATTTGGCGGTCTTGGTTCTGCCTTTCAGACGCTTTGACGCCATCGGGTCAAAGACCGATACCATCGCGGGGGAAAACTCTTTA
>JBFIEP010000080.1:0-8446 GCA_041603335.1 Elusimicrobiota bacterium
CCCCCTTTTTTCCCCCTTTTGTCCGCTGATTTGTAACTTTCTTGTCATTGCTCTATTAGAGGACTCGATTACACTAAGAGTGAGATGCTCCTTTTAGTCAAAAAAGTTCGATGATTACAGGATTTCTAGCGGTTCTGCTTGGATTCACGGTTGTTATTCCAGCCGCCGCTGCCGATTTCAATTTCGTACATACCACATGGACGCTCGGTGCGATACCGGGTTCGACCACGCCGGTCACCAACGATTGGCCGGCCTACGATTTTGATGACGGCCACATTGTACTCACATCGACAGGTTTGTTTAAAACCATCTCGGATGTCGACGGCACCTTGTTCATAACAGACGACACTGATGGTGATGTTGGTTTTAACCGTTCGACCACTTCAATTTCGTTTAGTTCAAGCAACGTGGTTGGAACGGGAGTTTCTGCCGGTGTTGTAATTTCAACGTTTGAAATTGTTTCAGTAGAAGGACAGGTTCTGCCTACAGGACGTACTGAAATGGGGATCGCGTACCATCCCGGCGTTAAAAAATTCTACCTCTTCGGCGGGGTGAACTTTAACGGAAGTTATTCGAACCAAATCCTCCAATACGATCCAGTCACTAAAATAATTACGACTAAAAGCGCTGTTATGCCTTCCTCGCGGTATGGGGTTACCGCAGCATACGACTCAATCGCCTCCCGAATTTACACTTTTGGCGGGATTGCAATCGGTCCGGTTAAGGTAGCCGATATCCACGAATATGAAGCCTTCGGTGATGTCCTCACGGTCGAACCCGTGCCACTCCCAACGGCGCGTGCGCGTATGGCAGCCGCCTACGACACGGGAACCCAGAGGATTTATCTTTTCGGGGGAGAAAACTTCAATGGCGCAAAATTGGACGAGATTGTCAGTTACGACGGTGTATTTAACTCAATTATTACGTTATCTACGCCCTTGCCCAGTGCACGCTGGGATGTTTCAGCTTCTTTCGATGTTAACCGAAAAACAATTCTTATATTTGGCGGCGAAAACTCTGCAGGAATCGGACTCGATGAGATTCTCGAATTTGACGGTGTTGCCTCGACGTTTACCGTCCGCTCGGCAGTTCTCCCCTCAACACGAACACAAACGGCATCAGCCTTTAACCGCATAACTGGAAAAACCTATATATTCGGCGGCCTGACCAAGGAAGGCATCTCCGATCAAATCGTCGAATTCGACCCTGTTGCAGACACAGCCAAATTACGGGGGACTGTCCTCACAAGTTCACGGTCCCTTGCTGCCGCCTTCTACGATCGCGAAAGCCAACGGTCCTATATTTTCGGCGGAGAGTTGAGTGCGGGCGGCGGGAAAACCCCGCAAATTCTTCAATACCTTGCCTACACTTCCGCCACATACATTTCCGGTTCCTTGGATACTGGAAACGAATCGCATCTCGGATTAATGAATTTCAATCCAGTGGGGCAATTCGACCCCAAGGTAGGTGTTAGTCTAGCTTTCCGAGCCGGGAACACCCCCACACCAGATCTAACCTGGAGTAATGTCGGACAATTCGTCCCGATCGCAAACGGAGGTTCGCTCGCCGCAATTGGTCCTGCGCAATACGTCCAATTCCGCGCGACGTTTACGACCACTGACCTTTCAACCAGCGCAATCCTAAATGACCTCACGGTCAACTATACGCAAACAGCACCCAGCGCGACGCTCGTCTCAAGTGCATTCGATCTAGGCAGTAATCTCGCGGTACTGCGCAGTTTTAAATTCAAAGGGTCGTTTCCCGGAGGAACAGGAGCGCAATTCCAACTACGCACAGCACCCAATGTGGGCGGATTCCCGGGAGGATTCGGTCCATGGCTAGGTCCCACGGCAGGAGACTTTTATACAGACCAGGCTGGCGGGGCACCCATAAATCCGGCGCATCGCGATGGAATCGGAGACCAATTTGTTCAATACCGCGCAATTTTGTTCTCGACCGGAACACTGTCAATTCCAATCGTATCCTCGGTCTCGATCTCCTACAACATACTGCCAAGTTCACCGATATTATCCTCGCTCATCGCGCTTTCAAGTGAGGCGATAGCTCTGACTACGATCGACAGAGACACAACCGAGGACGCGATTATTGTCTCGACAGGATTTCTTCCATCCCCCGGCAGCGTAGGACTCTCAATCCCGACACTCGACAAACCCGGAACCGGAACCGTACAGATTTCGACAATAACAGGATTTCCACCTAACACGGCAATATTCGTGCGGACGCGCGCGCGAAACAGCACCGATTCCCTTGACTCGTTTTTCTCAAACGAAATAACAACATTTACCCTCGCAAATCCGCCGAGAAGCGTCGATACGACAGGAGTTTTCGGAACAAGCATCACCGTCTCATGGGATACAAACGCAAATCCCATTTCAACGCTCTACGAACTTTCCCTATCCACAGACAACTTCAATCTAAACATTACGACACCAATGGCTTTCACAGACACCCTGACGGGAAACACGACATCCCTCACCTCTCTGGCAGGGGGAACGACATACTACGTCCGTTTGCGCGCGCAAAACGGGAATGTTATCCGCACGGCCTTCAGCCCTGTGATTTCCACTGCAACACGCGTCTCCCCAACTACAGGGCTGGTAGGTACTGGTGTCGGAATATCTTCGATCGTTTTCACATGGGACACAAGCGGCCCATCAGCCCAATACAACATCTATTCGACAACAGCCGGCGTCATTCTCCAAACAGTCAACACTGCATCGGCAGCTATTACTGGACTCACGCCGAATACGACATTCTCCATTCAGGTAGAACCTTTCAATGCCGTCGCGAGCGCGGGGCTCAGCGGTCCCGCATCCTCCTACAGCCTTGCTGCGGCACCCTCATTGCTTACCCCGATTCCCCTCAGCACCGGAAGCATCTCTTTCTCCTGGAACGCGTCGAATAATCCGCCTTATACGGATTACGAAATTTTGCTATCAACCGATGCGTTCCTCACGACAGCGACTACTGCTGCGCTGTTTACAAACGGGTTCACAAACCTGACAACGGCGTACGTCAATCTCCAAGCGGGAACAACCTATTCTTTCCGCATGCGGGCGGAAAATGAAAATGGAATCCCAAGCGCTGAGACAGAAGCCTCTACGCAAACGATTCCCAGCATCGTAAGCGCGCTTTCAGGGACCGCGCTCGGTATTTCATCCATCGCCTGGAATTGGACAAATACCGCGGGTCCGACCGTCGAGTTCTACAACGTCGTCCGGGGTTCCACGGGCGTCACAATAGCGACGACATCGGCCACTGCGTTTAACGATACGGGGCTCCTTCCCAACACCACCTACGGATTGCGCATCCAGGCGGTAAACCTGAGCACCGCCGGGTCACTCCCTTCGCAAACAACAACGCATACACTCGCACAACCCCCGACGGGCTCATCGATTGTCGAGATATTCATCGATAGCATCACGATCAATTGGGATATAAATCAAAATCCTCCTGAGACGGTTTACTCGATTGAACGCTCCACCGACAATGTGCAATTCGGTCTGGTCACGACGTCCGCTGCAGCGTCCATGTCCGACGTCAATCTCATAGGAAACGCGACCTATTACTACCGCGTCCAAGCCTTAAACGGAGCAGGATTGCCAACGACCTACGACGCAAGCATCTCGACCTTTCTTGCCGGACAGCTCTCCGCTCCCCCGAGCGGTTTTTCAGCGAAGTCCATATCGGGAGGAAGGATCCATCTCAGCTGGACGATTTCACCGTCCAGTACGGTTGTTAAGTACAACGTTTATTACGATAGCGGCACCGGTGTTATTGATTACGGGGTTCTCTTTACCAGTATCGCCGCCCCATCGACGTCTTTCCATACGGTCCCGCTTTCGCTTGGAACGTCCTACTTCTTCGGATTGCGGGCTGAAAATGAAAAAGGAGAAGAAGAGAATAATACGCATGTTGTCGCCGCAGCCGTGTCCACCGCCGCCCCGGCCGCGCTAATTGCCTCCATTCGGGCTCCGACGCCGGGCTCGCGGGTCTCTGGAAGCCATCTATCCTTGATAGCCGGACTCGATAATGGAACACCTCTCAACGTGTCTCAAATTCTTTTCCAATTCCGGGATGTCGAGGGTTCCGGCGCCTGGACAGCCGTCTCTGCCGTGGAAACGCTGCATCCCAATCCCTCGACCGAACGTCCTTTCGTTACGCATTGGAATACAAGCCTCTTAACACCAGGCATTTTCGAATTGAGAGCCGTCGCCCGCGATGCTCAGGGCGTCGACGATCCCGCGCCTCCCTCCGTACGCGTTCGGATTGATAACGTAATACCCGACATCGCGGAAAACACGGCCGGAACAAACATCATTCAGCGCGTGCGCGTCCATGGGTTTGCACCCACGACGACCCGGATCGTTGATGGGAACCGCAATTCGGTTCTTACGGTTCAATTCTCCTCGGGCGCGATTAACCAAGAATCCGATATCCTTCGCATCGAAACAGATCCGGTTTTGAAGCCTCCGTTTAAATCCTCGTTTTCAGCAACCGGCATCATCAGACAAATCACACTCGAAAGCGGCCAAACAACTTTTACGGTCGGACGAAACGCCGTCCTCTCTTTCTCCAATCTGGATCAGAACTCGGACAACCGCGTTGATAACACGGAGGTTCGCGTCGACAATCTGCGCATCGCGGTCTACGATACCTTGACTTCCCAGTGGAGGATAGAAGCCCCGAGTTCTGTTACCAGCGACGATGAATCAACGCTGAGCGGAGCCACGCCGCATTTCAGTCTTTTTGCGGTTGTCTCACCCGCCGCTACAGGCTTATCCGGCGTTCGAATTTATCCAAACCCCTATCGTCCCAACAACGCCGATACTAATGATGGAAAACCATGGAGTCCCAACGATCCGACTTCCGGAATTTTATTCGACTCCCTTCCTCCAACCGGTGAAATCCGCGTCTACTCGGTAACGGGAGCCCTTGTATGGCGCAGTCCGGGCCCTGCGAGTGGAGGGCTGCTCCGCTGGGACTCTATCAACGGAGACGGCATTGAGGTCGCCTCCGGCATTTATTTCGTGGTCGTGACCGATTCAGAAGGGAATTCAACCGCAGGTAAATTGGCGGTGATCCGATGAAACGGTTCATTCTCGCAATCGCCCTTTTAGCGGGAACGATTTCAAATTTACACGCCGAGCGTTTTGCAGGCACGGAACCATTCGACTTCCTCCTGCTTGACTCAGGAGCCCTCGCTGCGTCCGTCGGTGGTGCGTTTTCGGCTGGAGGCGGTGATGCGAACATAATGGCCTACAACCCTGCTGGACTCGCGCATCAAACCGAGAACCATGTATCGCTTATGCACCATTCTATTTTCCAAGGCGTTAGCCGGGATAAGATCTCATTAGCATTCCGCAACGGATTCGGGATGAGCCTCGACTCCCTCTCCTTCGGCCAAATAGAACGGACAACCCTCTCCAACCCGAACGGAACCGGGCTTGGAGAATTCGATGCCAGCGCCCAAGCCATCGCGGCTGGGATCGGTTGGCCTCTCAGCGAACGCCTGACAGTCGGCTGGTCCGGGAAATTTATTCGTGAGACAATCGATGGGACACGGGGGCAAGCTTGGGCTGCAGACGCGGGCTTGCAATACCAAGCGTCCGACGAGCCTATCTGGAAAATAGGAATTGCCGCTCAAAACATCGGCACAAAAACTAAATTTGAATCAAAGAGCGAACCGCTGCCCCTTACCCTCCGGTGGGGCTCGGCGCTGCAGCTCAACATCCTCGGACGTTCCTTCGGCCTTCTCACCGATCTTGAACAAAATCCGAGCGGCCGGGTTTCCCCCCATGTCGGCATTACTGCAATTGCCGCACCGGGGCTTTCACTTCGACTCGGTTATAACGGGCGCAATGACGCGGGAATCGGAATTACAGGGGGCTTTGGTCTCGCGTGGAATAGCGCGACTTTTGATTACTCCATTGTTCCTTCCGGGAACCTCGGAAGTTCCCACATGCTTACGTTCGGGTATCGCTGGGGACCGCGTGCCCGAGAGGCTGTTTTCTCCGACACAACTGGCAAGTTCATCGAGAATAACCCATAATCTCGACCATGGAGAACCTGGGGATATTCGAGTCAGTCTTTAAACGCGCCGTTCGCGATCCATTTCATTTCAAGAAACCTATTTTGAAGAATGTTCTTATTGTTACCGATGAAAAGAACACGAAACTCTGCGATACCGTACAGGACTGGCTCAAGGATCAGCCGATTTTTGGCGATGCCGTATGGGCCTGTATCGATGGCAGCACCTACGATGATTGGACCAGTCTCCACAAAATTCTCGAAGCCGCGCCAGCGTCCTTGGTTGTCACGCACCGCCTCCTGAAAGAGTCTCATGAATCGAATCGATATTCTCTCGGCTCCTATCTAGACACGATGACCCAAGCCCTCGCGTGTCCGGTGCTTGTTATTCCGACAGACCCATCGTTTGCAAAGGACCCCCTCAATTCCGTTATAGCGGTGGCAGACCATCTCTCCGGACACGACGCGTTGGTCAACTATGCGGCGGCTATTGCGGGAAAAAACGGGAAACTCAAACTTTGCCATCTTGAAGACAATGATGTCTTCTCCTATTACATGGAAGCGATCGAGCGTATTCCAGAAATCAATTCAGAGGTTGCCCGGGAGAAAATTCAAAAACAACTCTTGGCCGCACCGCGACACTATATCGATTCCGTCCGAAAGGTGCTTAAAACGGAACGTCCGGATCTTCACGTGGACTCGATCATCGATACCGGACACCTCATCGACCGGTATCGCGATCTTATCGCTAAAAATAAAGCCGATTTACTCGTTCTGGAATCCAAGGATGAAACCCAACTCGCGATGCACAGCCTCGGCTACTCCCTCGCTGTTGAATTCCAGGAAACGCCTCTCCTTTTATTATGAGCGCACCCGCCGCCCTGCATAGTGTTTCCTCCGGCGTAACGTTCCTTCACGCCGGCCTCCTGGCGATGATGGTGATCGCCCTCGCATTCGAGGAAAAAATCCACGCGAAAAAATCGGTGATTACAGGTGTCGCGGCCGTATTAGCGCTCCTCTTGGGGGCAGTGACTCACGTGCTGCCCGAGTCCCACGGACACGTTCCGTTTTACATTGGATTTATCGATTGGGGTGTGATCGCCGTTATTCTCGGCTCAAGTCTGTTCGTTGACACCGCGACGAAAAGCGGGATTTTTTCCTGGTTGGCAATCCGAATCACCAAAATGACGGAAGGCGACCCCTACCGACTCCTCACCTCCTATGGCTGGATGACCGTTATTTTTTCCGCCCTCCTTAATAACGTTACCGCGATGATCATCGTGGGCTCACTGACCACTGTCTCCCTGCGGAAACTCGGCCGTGAAAAACTTCTTTTGGGTTTCCTTCTCTGCGAGGGACTTCTGACCAATATCGGGGGTCTGCTTACCCTCATTAGCTCTGTCCCCAACATCATTGTGGGAAACACCGCCGGCATTTCGTTCTTCAAATTTTTCATTGTTTCGGCCCCGTTTGTGGTTGTATCCACGGCAATCACCATTTGGATGGCCGCGCGTATTTTTGGTGTCGGCAGACTTGCCAATAATGAGGAACGCGCTCAGGCCGCAAAACTCATCGAAACATTTGATGAAAACGACGGCATCGAGTCACGCGCCTTCTTCATCTTATCCTGGATTGTCTTCGCTTTTTTCATCATCACACTGGCAACCACCAGCGTTCTTCCATACATTCGCGATCTAGGGATCGGATTCGTTGCGATGGCCTTTGGCGTAATGTTTCTTATTAAGGTGAAGTCCGAAGCCGATCAAACCTACCGCGGCGTTGACTGGGATCTGTTGCTGTTTTTTTGCTTCCTATTCATCGTCATCGGTGTCGCGGAACATGCGCAGGTTCTTGACCTAATCGGAAATGGCGTTCTAAAGTTGATGAAACTCGGCGACACAGCAGGCCCGGCGGCATTACTTTGGGCCTCATCGATCGCCAGCTCGATCACCGATAATATCCCGCTCGCCGCGGTCTTGTCAAAAACAATGTCTAAGATCAGCGATCCGGCTCCCCTTGCCAGCACGTCAAACTATTGGTGGGCGGTTATTTATGGAGCGAACCTCGGCGGCAATATTACACCCATCGGCTCGGCTTCAACACTGGTCGCGGTCACAATTATTCACAAGAACAAGCTGGACCTGAGCTTCGCGGGCTTTGTAGGCAAAGCTGTACCCTTCGCGCTCGTTCAACTCGTACTCGCGACTATCTACGTCTTTATCCTAGGGAAAATTTAGGTCTGTTCGCGTCCCACCAAAGGCGGCCGCGCTGAAGACGAACTTTAAGCCAGCGTGCCATGCGCGGATCATTCTTCCCCAGGATGTAGAGTCCTAGTAGGAGAAATGGCGTTGTCGGGACCAACGGGATCAATGCCGCAAGAAGTCCCCACGCGACG
>JBFIEP010000081.1:0-8437 GCA_041603335.1 Elusimicrobiota bacterium
CTCCGTTTCGGCCGGTACGCGGAACTTCTCGAAACGTACGCGGTCAAACTGGAGGCTTCCGGAAAAGAGCCCTCCCTCGTCCTCACACCGAAAAATTCAGAGGATGCGGCCTTTACGCTTCTCCTGGCGCTGGCGACAGACACATTATTCCCAAAAACGGCCAATATGACCGTAAATGGGGTAACGATGCGAACTCACTTTGAGAACATCGTATTCAACTCTCCGGTCGATAGACAGCTCTTTCAATTCAAACCGCCGGCAGACGCCGATGTGTTTTTAGACTTCAAACCGCCTAAATTCAAACGATGACCGCGAAGCGTTCTAAACCCCAATCCAACGGCGAACCCGATCCCAGCGATATCGGTTCCCAACTAAAACGCCGCCGCACCCTCCGCGGACAAAGCCTCGAGGCCGTACACCAGCATACGCGCATCCCCCGGGAACATCTCGAAGCCCTTGAGGCCAACAACTTCGATTACTTCCCGGCTTCGGTCTACATGCGCGGATTCCTCCGTAGTTATTGCGAATACCTGGACATCGACTGTGATCCGCTACTGGAAAATCTCGATTCCGAAAAAAGCAAAATCCGCACGGAAGCGAAAGCTCCTAAAACCCCGCTCCCTTGGGATTCAAGTCCTCTCTGGCTGCCGTTCTCCTCCGCCACATTAATGCCGTTCTTATTAATCGCGGGTTTGGCAATGGCGGGAGTTCTCCTCTGGACCCTTAAAGAAAAACCGACCGAAGAACCTTCCCGAGCGCGGGCACCCCAAGGACAACAGCGTCGCCGTCCTGTCAAGGAAATAACGGTTGTCCTTAAGGCACTGCAGACGGTAAATTTAAGCCTGGAGGCCGATGGGAAAGTCGTTTTCGAAGGCCGTCTCCACACCGGGCAGGCCCCATCGTTCACCGGGAAAGGGTTCGTCCTAAAAACCTCGAATAAAAAGGCCCTTCAAGTCCTCGTTAATGGAAACGAGCGGCCTTGGTCCAGCCTGACGGCCTCATCAAAGGACGTTTACCCTATTACGCTTGGCGAACGATGACCCTCGCAAACAAGCTCACCATCTCAAGACTCGTCATGGCCCTTGTTGCGTTTGTCCTTTTATGGATTCAGAAGCCATGGGCTTACGCTTTTGCTCTCGGATTCTACGTGACCGCGATGATTACAGATTGGATTGACGGCTATATCGCCCGCGCCACCGATTCTGTTTCTCCATTCGGAAAAGTCGTCGACCCGCTCGCCGACAAGGTACTTGTCATCGGCGCCCTCATTGCCCTGGTTAGAGAACCCCGCATCATCATCCCGATTTGGGCGGTTTTTCTCATCATCATTCGTGAACTCCTGGTGGGCGGTATTCGAGGACTTTCCGCCCATCAAGGCATCATTATTCCCGCCGATCGGGGGGGAAAGTGGAAAATGGTCGTCCAGAGCGTTGTCGTTACCTTGATTCTCTGTCTCCTAACCGCCGAAGCATCCCTTGGATGGGAGATTCCCTTCTGGATTCGAAATGCATCAGGTCCGCTCGTCATCCTTTGCGCGATCGTTTCTGTCCTCAGCGGTCTCCAGTACGGATGGAACGCGCGCAACGTCATGCGCCAAACCTGGAACGTTCCTAAAAAGGACGGCGAAGGCTCGTGATTGATCGGCTTTGCCTCGCGGTTGCCACCGGATTTCATTTAAGTTATATTCCTTTTTGGCTAACGACTCGCTACCCGACCCTGCATAAGAGACGCTGGACAGGGGCAGGCCATGTGGGCGCGTTGCTAGGATGGATTTCGTTATATGTGCTCCCGAAGGGGCTCGGACTGGCGGTCTTCCTTGTTGCCGCAATCGCGGTTTCAAGTTGGGCAAGCGGACGGGCGGACCGGACTCTCGGAAGCCACGATGATCCCAGGATCGTCATCGACGAAACAGTCGGTTTTTGGTTCGCTGCCGCATGGCTGCCGCGGGAGCCTCTTGTCCTCGCTGGAGCTTTCGTGTTGTTCCGGTTTTTTGACGCGATGAAGTTCGAGCCGTACTGCCGTCTCGAACGGCTGCCCGGAGGCTGGGGAGTCGTGATGGATGATGTTGGAGCCGGTATCGTGTCGAATTTGGTTGTCCGTTCCGTCTTATGGTTCACCCCCGTATGAACAACGCTAAGGCTCTACTCCTCGCCGCAATCGCCCTCCTTGGAGGTTCGTCTTACGCGCGCGCCCAAATTCCCGCCCCGGTACCCGTCGACACGATTGCAGTCTCGACAGTTGGCATTTCCACCATGGCTGCCTTGGGGATTCCTCTGTCAAAAGACCGCGGACCTTGGGTCGTCGGAGAAGTTCAATTTTTCGGCAACAAGGTCGTTAGCCCGTATGCCATGCGCAGCCGCATCCGGGCGCGGCGCGGGACCCTATTTACGCCGTCGGATCTAGAATCGGATATCAAGGAAATTACCGAGATTCCAGCCGTTGTCAGCGCAGAAGCGGAGGTCTACGGAATATCCGACCAACCGGTTCCGGACCGTTATTCCTCCATCGCGATTTCAACGATGATGGTCAGGATCGTTTATCGGGTGACGGAAAAATCACTCTTTCTACCCGGATTAACACCGGCGACAACGGCCCAGGCTAAAACCGGCGAAAAGAAAGAACTGAAGCTTCCGCCTGTCGCGGTCTCGGGCGTTGTGATGACACCCACAGCGTACCGCGGACTCGACCGGGTCAATCGACCGGGACTCGGAATGGACGTCAATGCCGCCTACTACATCGGCCGCCTTTACGGGAAAAACAGCCTCGATCAAAACACAAAGACCAATTATCTTGACCGGCTCGGAGTCTTCTTTGTGTCAGCCGATGGAAAAATCCAAGTCCAAAGCGAAGGGAAATACCGCCCGGCGATGGCCGTTGGAGGACGCGGCACCGTCACTGCACGTGATGCTCCCCAGCCCACCGTTGTGACCGTTCAGGTCTCCGGCGATACAACACGCGTCCTCAGTGACGCCTATTGGGTGGTCTCAAAACGAATCGGTGAATTGCGCTCATCATTTGGATACTCTCTTGGGAACAACGGGGAGCGTGTCGCCCTTCTAACGGAGTTTCTGTCGGATCAAGGCTTGTTATTTGCAGGACATCCCAACCAACATGCGGATTCAAAATCCACGGTCTTTGGCAGCCTGATGTGGATGCCCCACCAGAACTACCCTCTCGCCGTGGAATTCATGAAACCCAACGGCATGGCCCTCAATCCGATTCTGCTTAATTTCAAGATCGGATACTTTCTCAAGCTGAACTTCGATCTCGCTTACTTGCGCTTCCGCGGCGGATGGGATTTACTCGGTCAACTTCAATACCGCTATACCTATTTCCCTCGCCAAAGACCCAAGGACCCCAGGAAGAAAAAGAAGCGGCGATTCTGGCAAAAGAAGGAAAAGTAAGCGCTCTTAGCGCTGGCCGGATAGTCGCTGCCGTGCGATCGCTAAGTATTTTCTCGAAGCGGCATCGTTGGGATCAATTCGAAGCGCAGCCTCGAAAGCAGCGGCGGCACGGCGAAGATCGGTCTTCCAGAAAAGAACTCCGAGATTATACTGCGCCCTTAAATAACGGGGATTTAACACGAGTGCGCGGCGGTAGCTTCGCTCCGCCTCATCCCGTTCTCCGAGCCGCTCAAAACAAACCCCGAGGTTAAGCGCCACATCGGCGGCAAATTTACGATTGCTCTCAACGACATCGGGCAGCGAGTGGTATTCCTTCGCCAAGGCCAGCGTCTCATCGTACAACCGTGACGCCATGATGTAGATTTCCCGCGCTTCTTGATAGCGTTCCAATTGAAAATAGGAAAACGCCATAAAGGCAAGCGTTTGCGGTTGGCGGCGCTTCAACGACCAGGCGGCGCGAAGCTCTTCAATCGCCTCCTCATGCCGCCCTTCCGTTGCCAACCTGGAACCCCGACGCTGGCGCGTCACCGCATAGGTTTCAACAAGATCGGCTGTAAAAAACTCCGGACGCTTTTCATAGCGATAATCCCCTCGCCGAATCAAAAACGGCGTGGGGTCACCGGAGACGGGTGCAGAGGTTATCCTTGCAACAATTCCCCGAATCCCGGGGGGGATCACCCCGGCGGGGATATCCGCATCCGGGGTGGCATAGACAGGACCCGGATTTTCGGAGAGAAAACGTTGGAAATCCTGACGGGTTCGAAGCGGACCCAATACAAGGCCGGAATCGAAGCGCTGGTTCGACGCCCGATACCAAGGGCTGTGGGCAATCCCTTGCGCAACAATCTTTACGCCGGGGCGCCGGCGCTCTACGTGCTGGGCATCCCACAGGGAAAAAAGCTGAACATCTTTCTTCGCGATCAGCGTGCTTCCCTCAGGAACCGACCGGAGGACATTCCCGGTAAAATCATGAAGGGTAAGATCCCAACGGCGGGCCATGTCGCTGAAACGGCCCATAAACAATGGCTGGATCAAAGCGATGCCAAGGGCGAACGCGGGGACCCATTTTCCCTGCAGCCGTAAAAATATTTCAGCCGCTCCCTCTGCGGCGAAAATCAAAAGGGCAATATCGGAAAGTAGATAATGGGGTTCAACAATGGCCAAGGCATGCGGATTTGGCGGCATATTCGCCAGAAACAGAAAAACCGGGCCGCTCGCCGCCCACATGAGCAGCGTTCCGACCGCCCGTCGCCGATCCCGATTCCATGCGAGAGTGACGCCCCAAACGACCGCCGCCATTCCAAGCACACCCAAAGAGGCCCAAAGATGCCCGGCATACACCATCATATTCACACCGAAGAGTTCGCCCATTGCATAATTCTTCGAGAGCAAATCGAGGGTTGCCCCATACCCCTTGCGGGTCAAGGAACTCCAGAAATTTTCAAAGGTCGCCGGGTGGTTCCAATCATGCCACGGTCCTTGCGCGGAACGCAGCGGTAAATAGAGATAAACACTTAGACCCAGCAGCCCGAATCCGATGGAGGCGGGGAGCACCCGTTGCCACTTTTTAAGTGGGGGACAACCCATCACGATCAAGCCCGGCGCCCATAAAACCAGATCGGTACGATTCCCGAGAAACAAGCCAAATAGATAACACGCCGCAAACCAGTAGCGGGTTGAGGGCGCATTTCGCAGCCTCAGCCCGAGTCCCAACAAACCAACGGCAAACAAAACCGTAAGTGAGTACATTTCCTGCACCGTTGAGACCGTCCAAAACGTTGGATTTGCCGCAAGCAAGGCCGCTGCAAATATTGCCCCAGGAAGACCCCAAATTGCCGCCGAAATTCCGGCGAGCCCGGCGACCGCCCCGGCCCCCGCGACGGCGGATAGAACACCCAGACGAGAAGCCCCTGTTCCCATCGGGGCGGCATCGAACGTTTTTCCGAGAAGGACATAAAGGGGATAACTGGGAGGGTGTGTAATCCCCAATGTTCGCGCAGCCGTAGTCATCTCACCGGTATCACGGTAGGCGACAAGCGCGGGGGGTCTCGATGTGAGATAAAGCCCAAACACAACTATAAATACCGCACCCGCCAAATTTTTATTCACGGGCCGCTGCCTGTTGCGCAAAATGGCGCGCGGATTTATCGCTTGGACGCAATGCCGAGGCGCGCTCAAACGATGCACGCGCTTCTTTCCACCGCGCATCTTTCCAAAGGAAGGCGCCGAAATTATAATGGGCCTGGAACGAATCAGGAGAGACCTCTACCGCTTTCCCATAGGCTGCGGCGGCCTCTCCCCGTTTCCCCTGACGCTCAAGAGCAACTCCTAGGTTTACCCACGGATCGGCGCGGCCGGGCAATGCCGCTGCGGCCGTGCGATAGGCGGCGGCGGCAGTCTCCCATTGCTCCGCTTGGGAAGCCTGGAAGCCGGTCCATTCGGCGATACCGGCAAGCGTCGTTCTAGTCCACATCGCATCTCCGGCAAGAACCATTCCGTCAAGCAAGTGCTGGAGCACCTTTTTATAATTTCCCCGCGCTCCGGCGGCACGTGCCTGCATAATGGAATAAAACGGGACGAGCGCGCGATAACGGTAATAGGACTCACCTCGAATGCGGGAAAACCGACGGGGATAAATTCGCCACAACGCGACACCCTGATTATCTTCGGTCTCAAACGCCTGATGCGGTGCGGCAGGTCCCAACCGGCGCAGCAGGCCGTGGAGCGGCAGCGCACGATTGGGAATAACATTCCGGTTCAACGTGGCATAGAAAACCGGCCTGCCGGCATCGGCCATCGCCGTCTCCACGGCGACACGCCGGGGTTCCTTTTCCGGCTTCGGCAACTGGCGGAAATCCGGGCCGTACGCGCTTGAAAAGACCAAGCCGCCCCGGTCATGGGGTTGGAGATCACTGCGTCTTCTTTCCGCGAATAGAAGATTTGCCAGAGTGTAGAACGTATCATCGCCCCCATCAATAAAAAGCACCGAATTCTTCGGCAGTGACCGGAGGATATTACGTCCATAATCATGCGCCGCAAGATCCCACCGCTGGGCCCAAGCCCCGGAATGCATAACGGCCCCCAGAACGGGCACGGCAAGAAGGGCGTAGGCTGCCCGCGGGGAACGCTCTGAAAGCGCATGAACCGCAATGCCGGCAATCCATACCGCTCCAAACCAAGGCAGAAGATAGAAACGCTCAAGCGCGCCTGTTGTGACCGGGTCGAAGGGAGGATTGCCCAACGCAAGAAAACCCGGTCCCGCAAGAAGCATCACCCCAAGCGGCAATGCGTCACGTCTCCACCGCGAAAAATAGAACCCCGCGAGAATGGCCGCCGACGCGGCAAATCCGAGTCCACGCCAGGTTTCAGAGGCAAATCGGAGTAACTGCAACGCAATTCCAACAAGACGTCCGCCCGATGCTCCTTCAACCGTCAAGGCGAATGAGCCGTAATCACGCCGGAGCAGCACATGTAGAAAGCGCGGAAGATCAACTGGGTTGCCCCAATTAAGAGGGGGTCCCAAGGCCGCGCGGATGGGAAGATAGGCATAGACCGACAGTCCTAATAATCCAAACCCGAGGAACCAACCTGCGGCGCGCCAAACCCGGTCCGGCTTGGACCTCGCAAGCCATCCGGCAAAAATAACCGGCGGCAGAATCAATATTAATGTGTGATGATTTCCGCCTCCCAATCCCAAAATAAACCCGAACGCGGCGGCCGGGCGGGGATCAAACAGCCGGTCCCGGTATGCGGCGGCGACCCACAAACATGATGCGGCAATGAGATTATTGAGGGCAAACACTTCGGTTTGAAGCGTATTGTGAAGCCACGGCCCCGAAAGACAAAGCGCCCCAACGGCGAACAAGCGCGCGGGCCGGGACAAACCGGCGTGCTTGAGCCCATCTAAGAAAACCGCCCCGGCCGCGGCACCGCATACCACTGAGAATAAATTCACACGAAATGCCCACGAACCCACGGGAAACAGCGTCCCAAATGCCTTCGCGAGAAGACAAAACAGCGGATACCCGGGCGAGTGGGGGACAGAAAGGGTGGCGGCTGCCGCGATGAATTCACCCGCATCGCCAAAGGTCACAGCCGGGGCCATCCCGGATAAACCGACAATGTATAAGGCCGCAAATACAGCCCGCGATTCAGAGATAACCAAGTCTCCTCCGAAAAAACCACTCCCCCAACAACAGCAAACATGCCAGCACAAGCCAACCGCTCCATGTCCAAATATGACTTCGCGACCGAACCGCACTTTCCTCGCGCACCGGAGGCAAAGCCGCGAGTAGGGCATCCAGGTCTACGTTATGAAGATCACGGTAATCGCCGCGTGTCGGCTCGGACAGTCCTTCAAGCGCACGCCTATCCAAAGAAGCGTCCGATCGAGGTCCCTCCCATGTAAACGCAGCACTATCTTCGCCCCATAACTGTCCGCGATAGCGTGCGATCGCCTTTACACGGTGACGCCCTTCCGCCAACTCACTGAGCTCAATCTGGAAGACTCCCGGCTCCCGCTCGAAATACGCGGGGGAGGCGGAAGTCCCGTCAGGCCGCGTCCACACAAGTTTCAAGTCCACGTCGACACCCGGAACCGCGCGAAAATGCTCATCAAAAACACGCAGCGACAAAACCGCCGGCTCGCGGGCGGGCATGCGCTCGGGAAGAGGGCTGAATTTAACCTTCTTTAGCTCAAGGGAACCGGTAAGATACTGAACGGCCCGGCTCCAAAACCGCGCGTAAAATGAACTTAGCTTCCAATCACGTCCGCCCGCAAGCTTCCAACGCCACGTTGAATCGGTACCGACAAGCATCACCTTGCCCCGTCCGAATTCCCGCACAGCCACGATCGGAAGGGCATGTCCGGATGCCGTTTTTTCGCGGGGATGGGACAATAAGACACTTGCACCCGGCCGCACGTCGGAGAACCGGGCAAATCCATCCAGCGGGGGTAAAGCCTCCCAGAGCGCCTTCGTTTCCTCTCGCGTATCACCAATCGCTAGGAAAGGATGGTCTTCAGCAGCAATATC
>JBFIEP010000082.1:0-8269 GCA_041603335.1 Elusimicrobiota bacterium
ATCTGCGCGATACGCCTTCGGAGCTCATCGAGAACGCTATCCTTCTCGTGGAGCTGGATTAATAGGGTAAATTCCGCTTTTAAGGATGCCATACGGGGATTGTACCACTAAAAAGAGGCCCCCGTCCTCTAGGACAGGGGCCTCGGAAACAGGGTTTCCCCGACGATCACAGGGGGTGTTCGGGATGCTCCGACCCGCCTCCGGACGGGTGCTCGGGATGCTCTTTCTTCTTTTTTCGGTGCATCTTCTTCTTTTTCTTTCCTTTTTCCTTCTTCCCAACGGACACCCGTTCATTGTTCTTATTGTAGGTGTAGCGGGGTTTGCCGTTGACCTTGTGAACGGGAATCTCATCTACGATGAATTCACCGTCCTCATTGCGGGTAACAAAGAAGTCCAGGTCGAGGGTCTTTCGCTTGCCCTTTCCGACCGTTTCGAAATCCGCACACGCAAAGAACTTATCTTCACCTAGGCGCGCGATGCGCTTCTTATGGATCCGGACAAGCGAGAGTTTCCAGTCCTTTTTAAGCTCGTTATCGTAAACCTCAAAGGATCCCTCGTCTTCTTCCTTCTTGGCAACGTAGTCCTCGACAGCCGCGACAAACGCCTTCATCGTCTCAGAATCCTTAACCCACTGCCCCTTCTTCGTGTGCTTGTGTTTGTGCTTCTGATGCTTTCCGTGCTTATGTTTTCCGTGCTTCTTCGGGTGCTCGCCGTGCTCCTTGGCTGCACCGCCCTTGGTGGGATGTTCCGGATGCTCGGCAATCAAGGACGCTGGAAGTGCTAACGCAAAAACAAAAAGTAAAAATCCAACTTTTCTCATAAGTGTCTCCTTAGATGAATCAGTCCGTATAATAAGTGTCGCGAAGTTCCTTTTTGTAGCAATCTCCGTCAGGAACGAATGCCGCAAACTGCTCCATCTCGCCTTTATAGACGTGAATCGTAACCGAGGCTTGATCCGGATCGTCATTGGCAATCGTATGGTACTCATAGGGAGGGATCAAGGCGCCCGCTTCCCCGATATGGCCGAGAATTTCCTCATTCCTACGAAACCGGTAAAGGCCGTCCTTTTCTTCTTTCAATTCATAATTCACGACATTGATTCGGCCGCGGTAAACACACTCGACACACCAATTCCCCGCGTGGTCATGAAGAGGCGTGACCTGTCCGACACCCCAGACCATGACGACAACGGAATAACGGCCTTCAGGGTCTTTGTGAAGCAAGCGGCGGGCATATCGATCCGAGGACGGCGCGCAAAAATTCTCCGGAAGGAAGTCCTTACCCTCTTTATGAACCTTCTCGAGGGTCGACTTAATCCCTTGGCACACATCCTCGTCGGAAGAACGGGAAACCGCTTCGTCCAAGCCGCTGATTAATGAGTCGGTTAAGGTTGTCATTGATCATCGATTATCCCTGATTCAGCGGGCAGGGTCAATGGAATGCTATCCTTGGATGTGCTCGCAAACGCCCTCATCCTCGTCGGGATTTTCACCGTTTCCGCAGCGGAATCGGAGCCGGCCATCCGTCTATTTGAGTCCCATATCGTCCTCGACGCAAACGGGGCGGCCGATATCACCGAAAAAATCCGCTTCGGCGACGGTGTCGCCATCGAGCGGGAGGTTCCAACCCGCCGCTTACTCTGGTCGGGCCTGCGCGAAGTGTCCCGCATCAAACTCGTCAATGCGATCCTTGACGGGGAACCCACCGCCCTCACGTCCCGCTCAACCCCGCGCGGCGTTCTCTGGAGCCCGGCATCACACCCCGGACCGGGAGAACACGTTATGATTCTCCGCTACCGCGCGGATGAACGGGTCTTTGCAGGACACGACGCTGATCTTTTTATCTGGGATGCAACCGGATATCGCTGGAAAATCCCGATCGATAAGGTTCGCCTGTCGTTTCAAAACCCTTCACCCGCAGCAAAGCTGAATTACTCTGTCTTAAATGGAAAGCCCGGAGCCCTCGTTGACAGCGACCGACGCAGCATGAAGGACGCGGCGGAAATTCATTGGACGCGGGAAGAGACACTTCCGCCCGGGGAAGGCGTTCGCCTTATCCTTCGCATTCCTCCCGGGTCGGTCCGCTCCACAACTTCTAAAACCGCCAACCGCATGCTTCGCGACAACCTCCATGTCGCTCTCGGTTTTTTTGGCGCCTTCGCACTAGCCCTATTCCTATTCCTAGAACGACACGCACTGAATCGGGATCCGGATCCGGGTGCAAAACCGGACGGACCGGGCGCGGACCTATCGTACGCCGCCGCACGTTTTTTAACGGACGGACGCTATACAGGAAAAACGCTGCAGGCAGGCGTCGCCGGCCTCGTCGCCAAACGCTGGCTGCGCGGCGTTCAAGAAAACAACGAAGAATGGACATTCGACCGCGGCGAGACCGACGCAGAAGTCCTCACACTCGATGAGAGGGCACTCGGAGAAGCCCTCCTGGGAACGCAGCGGGAATCGACACTCATCGGCACAGCGGCCTTTGAAACCGCCCTTGGAGAACACGTCCGGGCCCTTGAAGGATTATGGACTCCGCATCTACGCGCCCACGCCTGGATCCCTTTAGCGTGCGCGATAGCCTGGTCGGCGGGAATCGTTTCCGCGATGCGCGCAGCGGCCGCCCTCTTTGACCCCGTCCCCATTCCAATTGCCTCAACGCTGGGGATGGGTGCAATATGCATTATTGGCGGACTTGGCCTAACCGTCGTTTGGACAATCACCTACAAGGCTTGGCGCGCGGCTTCCCTCCCCAACGTCGATGGGAAAACACGCATGATTCCATTACTCACAGCAATCGCCCTCGGTTTTCTTTCATTCGGCCTGGTCACCGCCGCAGCCGGCGCTTTCCAAACCGCTATCGGCGATTTGGCCCCCGCGGCATTGCTCGCCGGATTCACGCTTCTCGCTGCAAACTGGGTCGGGTTCTACGCGCTGCGGGGACCGACACCGGAGGGCTTCGATGCGCTGCGCCGCGCGCGGATGTTAACTGAACGCAGCGAAGAAAAGACTTTTCAAGCGGCTCTTAAAGCCACCGATTCCCTGGCGCTCGCCGTGGACAACTACCTCTAATGCGCTCGCTGCTCCGGTTGATTCCCTACCTCAAACCCTACCGTTGGGAGTATGCCGTCGGCCTGACGATGGTCATAGTCGGTGTCATGCTCGCCGTGGTCAGCCCGCTGGTAATCAAGGCCGCAATCGATGGACTCCAACGGGGTGAACTTGCCCGCCCCCTCGCGCATTTTTCATTGGCTCTCGTGATAATCGGAATCGCTCGCGGACTTCTGATGTTCCGCGGCAGATTCACAATCATCGCCGCTTCGCGTTCCATCGAACGGGATATTCGCACGACCCTTTACCGGAAAATGCTGAGGCTCCCTGCCCCCTACTTCGACAAAAACTCGACAGGCGATCTCGAATCACGCGTGATCAACGATGTGGAAGGGGTTCGGATGGTTTGCGGCATCTCAATCATGCTCAGTGTCTCGGCCGGGCTCATGACCATCCTGAGCATCGGTGCAATGTATTCAATCGACGCAAAACTCGCTTCCTTATCGATCATCCCTCTTTTACTCATCAGCATCTTCACCGCACTGCTGACAAAAAGAATCTACCGGCAGTCGGAAACCGTTCAAGAGAAACTCGCAGACATCACAACCGTCGCTCAGGAAAATTTCACAGGGGTACGCGTCGTTCGCGCTTTCGCCCAAGAAGATTCTGAAACCGAAAAATTCCAAGCCGCCTCGAAAAAATACGTCGGGGCGAACCTGGCACTCGCCCGCACACGCGGCGCGACCTGGGGGATGATGACCCTTCTGATCGAAGCCGCCATCGGCGTCACCCTTCTCGTTGGCGGACTTGGAATCCTAAACGGACGCATGACGCTCGGAGACTTCACCGCGTTCACCGCCTATCAATTCATGCTCTCATGGCCCATGATCGCGATGGGCTGGGTCATCACCATCATCCAGCGCGGCGCAGCCTGCGTCAACCGCATCGGGGAAGTACTCGATGAACCCGAAGAAGAAGGTTCCACCGCGGCCTCCGGGACAAGTGCGCCGCCGCGCGGGGAAATCGTCGTTAAAGACCTCACCTTCAGCTACAGCGAGGACCGGCTCCCTGCCCTTAAAAACGTATCACTGAAAATTTTAGCCGGGGAGCGCGTCGCCATTGTGGGCCGCACAGGAGCGGGGAAGAGCTCCCTCCTTCAGATTCTCCTTGGACACTACCGTCCTGAAAACGGAACCGTTCATCTGGACGGACGCGATGTGAACGACTATACGCGAGAGGCGCTCCGCGAAGAAATCGGCATCGTCCCGCAGGACACCTTCCTCTTTAGCGATTCTCTTTCCGCGAACATCGCCTTTGGAGCGAAAGATAAGGCGTCCAAAGAGGCCATTCAGGAAGCGGTCGAGGCTTCCCGCCTCGACAACGATCTCGCCCAGTTTCCCCACGGCATTGAACAAGTCGTCGGGGAACGGGGGATTACGCTCTCCGGCGGGCAAAAACAACGTACCGCCATCGCGCGCGCGCTTATCCGCAAACCCCGAATACTCTTACTCGATGATGCTCTCGCCGCCGTTGATGTTCACACCGAACGGGAAATTCTAAACCGCCTGGACGAACACCTGACCGAGCGCACCTGCCTTATTGTCACGCACCGATTTTCAGTGGTATCCAAGGTGGATCGCGTCCTCGTTCTCGATGAAGGCGAACTCGTTGAAGACGGATCCCACGAAGACCTTCTGAAAAACGACGGCCTCTACTCACAGCTCGTGAAACGCCAACAACTGGAACAGTCCCTGGAGCTCGGATGAGCACGCTGGTAGAAGAAGACGAGTTAGCGGAAAAACCCTATGACTGGGGACTGCTCAAACGTTTTCTCGGCTATCTCGGGCCGCATCGCACCGTTGTTCTCTTTCTAATCGGCATCATCCTCGCAGGGATCGCCGTCGATCTCGCGGCGCCCTTTCTATTGCGCGCCGCGATCGACGGCCCCGTGGCCTCCGGCGACGCAGCGGGCCTGAAAGAAATCGCCGCGTATTTCTTCATCCTCGTTTTCCTTTCAGGTCTTCTTGAAACGGGTCAACACTATGTGTCGAACCTGGCAGGACAGCGCATTCTCTACGACATGCGCATCCAGATTTTCAAACGCCTTCAGCGCCTGCCGATTTCGTATTACGACGAGACTCCCGTGGGGCGTTTGCTGACCCGCGTCACGGGGGATGTTGAAAACCTCGCGGAACTCTTTACCTCCGGCCTCGTCGGCATGCTCGGCAACGCATTGGCCCTCGTTCTTATTGTCATCGCGATGATCTTCGTTGATCCCATGATGACGCTTCTCACCATGTCGATCATGCCGCTGGTCATCCTGGCGACGGTTAAGTTCCGGATGCACGCGCGCAAGACCTACCGCGCCGCCCGCCGCGCAATCGCCGCACTGACGTCCTATCTCAACGAATGCATCGGCGGCATAAAAACGATCCAAGCCTTCAATCGGCAGGAGGCCAGCGCCGCACGCTTCGATGAAGGCGCCGATCTCTACCGGGACCGTTCCATTCTTGCCGGATATATCTATTCGTTTTTCTGGCCCGCCATCGAACTCATGACCACCCTGGCTGTCGCCCTGGTGCTCTGGCACGGCGGGAAGGGAATTCTCGCGGGGACGACAACCTTTGGATCCTTTATCGCGTTTTGGTATCTCGTCCGGAAATTCTTCGAACCCATCCAGGAACTCGCTGAAAAATACAACATCCTCCAATCCGCGATGGCGTCTTCCGAACGCATCTTCGCGATCCTCGATGCACCCATCGCACCCGAACCCGAAACGCCGATTACGCCCGCAAAAATCCAAGGGGCGATCCAATTTGAAAACGTTTCCTTTTCCTACGACGGCGTAACACCCGTACTAAAAGACGTCTCCTTTGAAGTAAAACCGGGCGAGACCGTCGCCTTGGTCGGCTACACCGGCGCCGGGAAAACAAGCGTGCTCAGCCTGCTGCTTCGCCTCTACGAACTTAAGAAGGGGCGCATCCTCGTAGACGGCGTTGACGTCCG
The DNA here is from genome assembly GCA_041603335.1 of Elusimicrobiota bacterium. Taxonomy (GTDB): domain Bacteria; phylum Elusimicrobiota; class Elusimicrobia; order UBA1565; family UBA1565; genus UBA1565. Next base: position 6,057 of record JBFIEP010000082.1, read on the forward strand.
CGACTGGGATCCGCGGCAGCTGCGCCGGCACTTCGGGATGGTATTTCAGGATGTGTTTCTTTTCTCGGGAACCGTGGAAGAGAATGTCGGACTCGGCCGCGGTATCCCCCGGGAAAAACTCGATGAGGCCGCCGAACTCGTTAACGCCGACCGCGTTCTCGGCCGCCTCCCTGATCGCTGGGAGCAAACCCTGCATGAACGGGGAGCCTCGATTTCTTCCGGCGAACGGCAACTCTTGTCCTTCGCGCGCGCGCTCGCGGGGGATCCCTCGGTTCTGATTCTAGATGAAGCAACCGCCAACATCGATGCGGAAACCGAAGGCCTCATTCAGGATGCGCTGGAGCGCATCCTCGTTAAACGGACTTCCATCGTTGTTGCGCATCGCCTGTCGACGGTCCGCAAGGCGGATCGGATTCTCGTATTCCATAAGGGCGAACTTCGTGAAGAGGGATCGCACGATGAGCTTGTAGAAAAGAAAGGAATTTACGAGAAACTGCATCGACTGCAGTTTGCGGAAAACTAAGCTTACTTGAAGACGATCAGACTCGCGGCGATAATCTCGCGGAGTCCGTCAGCGGCCGCGCCGGACGCTGTTACCATGAGAGTGAAGGCACGCATTGGGCTGACACCGTCCCTGTGAAAAGTAGCAGGAGCAAGCTTAAGACTGCTGTCATCGAACGACCTCGAACTCGACGGCGTGTGACCGGGACGGAGGACCCCGATCTGCCATAGACGACTTCCACATTTCCGTGAGTTCTTCAAACGAAACTCCCGCCGCTCGGGCGTCCTCTTCGGTCGGCATCACCTGAGTAGGAAGCAGGCCGTATTCCACCTCAAAGCGGTAGGTCCCGGGCTCTTCAAGCTCGTAAAGAAAATTGAATTCGCGAAATTCGCCCGAATACTCGGGATACTCGGAAAGTCCTTTCTTGCGGCGTTCGATGATTTCTTCAAGGGGAATGGACCACCACGGCGCGGTCTTGATCGTCTCTCCCGGGTGAAGTTGGATGGACAGTTGGTCGAGCTCCGAACGCTCGGCGATGCGGCGAACCTCGGCGCTAATTTCTTCCTCGGTCGCGTTCTTGGGAAACGGGACGTAACCGACAAGTTCGCCCGGAACATCGTCCACCGGTGTGGCAAAGATGCGAACCCGCGCCCCCGAGGGTGTCGTCAGGAAGTACCGCCACCGGCCGGTACTGCCCGTCCCCCAATTCCCGTCTTTGAAGAAGGTCTCGGTCCAATAGATATCTTCCGAGCCGACGTTTTGTGCCCGTATCTGATACCAGGGTTTTTCGCCGCGCCGAATCATTTTTTTCTTGAGCGCGATGCTCAGGCGGATGTGCTCTCCCGGCGCTTCGGGTTTGAAGCCGGGCGGGGGAGGGGATACCAGCTTCTTGCGGTCGATCTCGTCCTGGGCGAGTTGTTCGTCCATGTTCTCAGGGATCGACTTTTCGAACTCGGCGATACGCTTAGCGAGGGCTTCTTTGTCGACGCTTCCGTCGCCGGGCTTCGTGAGCGGCGTCTTGGCGGGCGCATCGGTTGCCGGCTTCCGTTTGCAGCCTGCCGGGCCAACGAGGAAAAGACCCGCGCACAGAAGCAGAACGAGCGGTTTGATCGGTTTCATTTTCATCTCCGAACGGCTCTACAAAACGAGTCCGAACAGGGCGATGCTTCGCGAGTCCATCGACTCTTATTGTACCGTGGTGCCGGACTTTAGGACTAGGACCTTTGACCGAAAATTAAAGAAAAACGGCTTAGCGCTCGGTGGGTCTTTCGGGATTTACGAGAAACTGCATCGACTGCAGTTTGCGGAAAACTAAGCTTACTTGAAGACGATCAGACTCGCGGCGATAATCTCGCGGAGTCCGTCAGCGGCCGCACCGGACGCTGTTACCATGAGGGTGCAGTAAATCGAGATGGCTAAGGTGTGCACCTTATAGACTGCCGGTGAGGCGTCCCATCCTTCGTACCGCTCTTGGTGACTCTTTACTTGGTGCATACTCTATTGTGGCCGCAATTGCGTTGGAGCCCCTGGGGCAGAGGGGAGGTGCCCGGTTGTTATAGGGCCTAGGTGTTTTTGGGCCCTCAGGACGGTCTTTTTAAAGAAACAGCCCTCCGTTTCGGGAGGGCTGGTTTTAAATAAAACCTTATTTTTAAACTAGTTATTTGATGTTGATCCGAGAGCCTTTCGATTAACCTCTTTCGCCCACTTAAGC
>JBFIEP010000083.1:0-8185 GCA_041603335.1 Elusimicrobiota bacterium
CAAAGCCTGACACCAAAGAGAAAGCCCCGGCGACCGGTATCGCCGGGGCTCTTACTCCTGAATTACTAATTCTTAGCTCGCGCCCAACGCGTTGCGCAGCGCTGAAATAGTCCGGCCGAGCTTCTCCGCATCCGGAAGCTGATCCCGCACGGCAATCTTCGGGGGACCCTGCTTGGTCGGCGGAGGCTTATACCAGCACAGAGGCCGGATACCGACAACATATCCCGACTCACGCGTGCAGCTTCCCGCTTCGGGATTTCCGCTGGCAACGTCCTCACCAATCGACTTATTGCAGAGTCCGCCCTGGAAGTAGGTATCCAAGCGGCACTGCGGCGCTGGGTGACTGTTATTCATCCGATCGGCGACGCTCTCGTCCGGTGTTGAGAAGTCCGGCGGCTCGGGGAGCTTTCGGAGTTCCTGGAAGAGCTTGGCGATTGAAAGCCCGGCTTGCGCGTTGCGTTCGCAGCTGCCGCTGCCGTTGCCGCCTTCATGCGCAGCGCCGCACTCTTCGCGAACGGTGCCCTTTCCACTGTCGCCATAATACCGGCGCAAGCACTTAAGGGTCGCAAAATAATCCGCACCGCCTTCGTTTGTCGCCCAACCACGGCTCTTTGGGTAACCTCCGATGTGATGCCCGATCTCATGGCAGGCCACAAGTGCGAATCCATCCGGAGTCACTGCGGAATGACGCGCGAGGCCGCCGAACATCGTGATGTTGTAGGTTCCCCCCCAACCACGATTGGCATACGCGTTTACCGTAGGGTCCGTCCACTTACGGGTCACCACCAATTTTCCGCCTTCCTGGGCGATGATTGGTTTGTAAATCTCTTCTACCTTATCGAGTACCGCGTTGAACTGCTCCTCGGTTAACCCCGTTGCAGACTTATCGCCCACCGGAATCTTCATACTGTTCTCAGGAAGAAAACCCGAGCAAAGCTGCTTCGCTCCGGGCACCATCACTAACGACAACGCCGCGAATGCGACGAGTCCGGCCACCATTGATACTTTTCGTACCACCATTTGTTGCCTCCGGCTCAGGCTGTTCCACCACAGACTGCCTGAGCACCACCTACGGAATCCTACAACTAGTGGGCCTTTATGCCTAGTCCTGTCTAGGCCTTTTTCCGATTATTTTACCCCCCCCCCTGAATAGGGGTCTAGGTTCCGATTCGAAGTCCGGGCTGGACCTCGGATTCAATCCCTTCTTCAAGGAGTCCTTCCTCTTCAGGAAGCAGGCGCTGTCCCAAAAAAAGGAAGCCAATTCCAGCCATAATCGCAACTGCCGATACCCCTAACCAATGCCCGGCCAACCCCCGACCGGCTGCATATTCCATGGCGGAACAACCAATAACCGGACCCAAGGCGGAACCGATTTGCCTGGATAAGCCGAGGATTCCGATCCAACGCCCGCGCACGGACTCCGGGGACATGTTGGCAGCAAGCGCTTGCACAGCGGACGGGACAAGAATTTCCGCCCCGGAGAGAATCACAACAGCGATGATCAAACCCGCCATGCCTCCCGCCCACCCAACCGCCGCGTAACCCACCGCGTACAAAATACATCCGGCACCGATAGCCAGCGTAAGCCTAACCCCGGCAAAAAGATTTACCGCAGGGATTTGAAACGCGACAACGAGAAGACCGTTGAGGGAAAGCAAATATCCCATTTGCGAATCCTTCAACCCTGCGAACTTTGTCGCCCAAAGCGAAAGCGGAACAACGAACTGGGCCATCGCCAAAGCTAACAAGGAAGACAGGAAACACAGGGTCATGAAGCTATGATCCACTGCGTAGTGAATATCATCGGATTTGACTTCATCGGATTCCTTCAAAGGAACACGTTCCGAGCGAAGGAAAATCGTCGCCGCGAGAGCGCAAAGAATACAGACAATGCCGCTGGCCCCAAAAAGCAGAGAGTAGGACTGATCGGCGATTAAACCACCCAACGCCGGTCCAACCGCGAATCCAAAATAGGTTGCCATGCGCAGCAGCCCGTAGGCACGGTGGCGCTGCCGGAAACCGGCGTAATCGGCGATCCAACCCCGGGAAGCCGGTTCAAAGAAATGGGAAACAAAATTCGAAACCAGATGCACGCCGATGATAACGGGAATCGGCATGTTCCGATAAATAGCAAATGCAAGTATGAGAACCGTCGCAGCACGCCCCCAAAGAGCACAGACCATCACACGGCGCCGACCGTATTTATCCGATAGTTCCCCCCCGAGGCCTTGACTCATCGCGGTCGCCGCAACGGCCAAGGACAAACCTCCTCCTACCCAGGTCATCGGCAATCCACGGACACGGTGGAGATAGATAGCGAAAAATGGAAAGGCAAGCCCGAGCCCGAAAGATAAAACCGCCTGACACGCGCTAAGAATACGGATTTCAGCCGCTAAGGGTTCTTTCTTCATGCGGGCGACGGACCCGGTTCAGGCTCATCAGGAATTTGTTCGCCAACCGGCTCTTCTTCATCCTGTTCGTCCAAAACCAAAACAGGTTCTGGAAACGGTTGACGGGTGAACGTCCAAAAATGAAGATGGCGCAGACGGGTATTCAGGTAATAGATTGCCAGCGTAAACGAAACCAGCGCCGCCAGACCGAAGCCATACCCATAGGCGAAAAGCCCAAGCCTTAAACTCATCTCGGTAAACACGGCATTTAACACGCAGAAGGCCGCAGTTACATGAAGCGCTTCCTTCTGATGATCGAAGTAGAGAAGAATATTCATCACGATCAAGCTTCCTGCCTGGATAAACGCGGAAAACATACCTAAACGAAGGACACTCAAATGCAGCGGGGATAGCCGTGCGAGGGTGAGGATCCACGGCGAGAGAATAATAGCCATCAACGTAATAAGCCCCTGCACAACAAACACCCGGCTCAGGTTCGAACGCAAGGAATCGATAATCGCGATGCGACGGCGCTCAAGGACTGTCAAACCCTCCTGATCCTGCAATGCCGCATAATAGGCCTGATACTTGAAAAAGAAGTCCGTTTCGACGAGCAGAAAGAAATAAACCATCGACGGAATAATGGTCAAGTAAGCGATAAACATCGAGCTGTCATAAATCGGAGAATACCGCAAACGGGGATCCAGCCACACGCCTTGAGGCGAGATCCAAAAAATAAACTTGTCGACCCAGATTCCGAAGTTGAAGAAAAATCCGATCCAGAAAAGACGTTTATGTTGGCGAAAATAGCCCAGCCAATTATGATCCTGGGGCTCCCAATACCCGAACTCCTTAAGGAGAGTGCTGACGAGTGCAATCAATACAACCGCCTGACCGATCACAAATCCCATGAAATAGCCCTGCAAGCCATGCCATAACCCGAGATAATAGGCCGAAGGCAAACTTGCGACCAGGCCGATAAGGAAGGCGCGGCTAACCGGCCAATAGTTCTGCGCCGCCGAAAGATAAATCATCGCCAGCCACATGCCAACGGCCATCATGTACAAAAGAACCGCTGCAATCCGCATTCCCCAGCCGACACTTAAGCCGGAAAAATACCAGAGAACCAACGGAGCCCAAACGGCCAAATTTATCGCGTAGGCTGAAAAAAAAGATGCGGAAAAACTCGTCACATGCCCGCGGTAATACTCATCAGCCACATACCGTGTTAAGACGAGATATGAAAACCCCACCGTCACAAGTGAAAATGCATAGCAATAGGTGATTAAGCTCTGAAGGTAGGAAATCCCACGGTCTGTCAGATTGTCATAGGAGAAATAACTGACGAAAACGATAAGAGCGACAGTGATAAGGAAAGGGCCCGCTGTAATGAGCGCGGAAAACCCGAAGGCCTTAAGCCCACTCGAATAATCGTCTCCGCTCAGGAGCTTCTGCAGTTTAAATCCTATTCCAGCCATCGTTAGCGCATCATGTGTTCATAAAGGTTGAGATAACGACTAATCAAATCATCCTGATCGTAATGCGCCTGGGTCCGTGCGCGCCCCGCTTCAGACATCTCGTTCCAAAGTTCACCATCTGTCAGGAGTGTATCAATCGCGGCCGCGGTTTCGCTCGGGTTTGCAACTCCCGTGAGGAGGCCGCTTGGACCAAGAGTCCTATCTTCTTCGTCCCGGCCTTCAATAAGTTCACGGCATGCACCGACATCGGTAGCGATAACAGGCACCCCGACCGCATTTGCCTCGATAATCACGTAGGGCTGGGCTTCCGAGAGACTCGTCAAAACCAAAAGATCGACTTTCGAGTACCACGACATCAAATCGACCTTCCCCAGATACCGGACGACATCCTTTAGACCGAGACTCTTGGTGAGGTCGCGACACTCCTGATAATACTCGGGCTCTTCATCCATCGGTCCTATCAGAAGGAACTCCGTCTCTGGGCGGTTTCGAGATACGATTTTAGCGGCGTGAAGAAAAGTCTTCACATCTTTGATGGAAACGATCCGTCCGACAAAGGCGACGGTTTTCTTGCGCGCGGACCGGGGTTTAAGAGCAAGCGCCCGGTACGCATCGATGTCAATGCCGTTGGGAATAATCGAAATTTTCTCCGGGGGAGCCCCGACGCTGATCTGCTTTATCCGGTTTCCTTCAAAAAGGGTGATGATACGGTCGGCATTGTGATAGGTCAGCTTTCCCAACATATCAAAAAATCCCAGCCAGACCCGCTTAAAGTAAGACAACTCCTGCTGTACCCGGAATCGTTCCTTTTGCGGGGTGTAGATCCAGGTCGCTTGGGAAATCTCGAGCAAACGTTCGTGCGTATAGACACCGTGCTCGGTCAACAACATGCCTGCGTCCTGGGTTCGGGTAGCAATAGACGCGATGAGACCGGCATAGCCGGTGGAAACGACATGATAGAGACGGGCAGGCGGAATCGGACACTGCATCGTATTCACGAGCGGCAAAAAGATCGAGCGGTATGTCCAAAAGAAATCCAGGAATGAAACATCATCGGCGTATTTCGTATAGAGGCGCGTGAGGACCTCCCAAGCCTCTTGCGATTCAAACGCGTCAGCCAACGAGAGGCCTTTCTCCGGGTTGCGGAAGAAATCCAAGCCTTTTCCAAACGCCTCAAGATCCCCATCGATAAGAGCCTCAAGAACCGATTCAATCCCTTCCGCCGATGCGCGCCGCTGTGCCGGGCTGGATAATTTCCCGAAATTTTTAGCGTCATGAAGATAGATATCCTGGATGTCGAACACATTCGGAGGAAGTTTATATTTGTACTCCCGATAAGGATTGGGAAACGGTGAAATACTCAAGATTGAAAACCGGACATCCGGCATCGCCGTAATCAATTGATGAATCCAGGTAGAAACACCACCCGATACAAATGGGTAGGTCCCTTCCAAAATCAGACACACGTCGGTCATTCGTTTTTTTCCTCAAGAAGCAAATTCAGACGCTTTTTCGCTTCTTCACGACAGCCTGGGTCCTTTTCCCGCAACAGCGACGCCGCCAGGAACTCCGCGCCCTCATCACGGCCTTCCACCCCCATCGCGGTATAAATGAGCTTCCGGGTTTCGGTATCGGCCATAATCGCCTGTAATTCCAGGAAAGCCAGCGGCATCGGAGCGAATGTTCTGCGCGGGTTTTCCAGCGCGTTAACCAGCATCCCCAGAAAAAGCTGGGTCAAACCGGAAGCCGCAAGACTGGGCCACAAATCCTGGAGCGTGACCGTCGCATGTTCGAGAAGATGTAGACAAACACCGCAAAAACGTTTGGGATGCGTCGAATCCAGCGAGATCGGTTCCGACGAAAGCGCCGCGAGCAAGGCGGATGCGGTGTCCGTCTCCCATCGACGCGAACTTAAAATCTTAATAAGCGGCGGGATCAACGCCTTGCACTGCGCATGCACGCTCACTGCCTCAATCAGCGGCAGCGGATCCACCGAAAGTCCCTTGGTAATGATGCGGGAAGCCACGCGTGCGACTTCCGCATCCGATTCATTCGCCAGTAAATCGAGCATCCGCACAAGCGTTTCCTCAAGAGGGTACCACCCGAGGACCTGGGCGGCAAGGTAACGCACATTCATAACCGGATCGGTTAACTTTTCCAACAACAGGGGCTCGGCTTCCTTTTTTAATCGCTCATCGGGTCCCCGTTTCGCCCAACGATCAAGCAACGCCTGTTTGACGATCGCAGAAACCTTATCCGACTTAATAATTTCGATCAGCAATTCGCCGGCCACAGCCCCGCGCATATGGGAAAGCGCGGTGGAAGCAGCATACCCGACAATCGGAGAACTATAAATCGCTTCATGGAGTAATCGGATCGTTTCGTCACCCGCGAGGATACGCATCATCTCGATAAGATCCAAGGCAAAATCATCGTCCGCAGAGCGCCACAAGTCGTGAAGAATTTTTCGAATCGAAGGGTCGGTCCCCAAGAACTCGGCCAAATAAATCGTCGCCTGACGGCGCAGAGCGGAATCGGTCTCGTTGAGGAGCGGCAACAGGCCTTTGCGCTGGATCGGTGCCGGATAAGAACGCAGAACAATTTCACACGAGATACGAATCGCACTGGATTTCGTGGACGCTGAAAGTCGAGCTAAGGAGCCCAGCGTTTCTACCGAAGGGAACGCCGTCATGGCGCGAACCGCCCGGATGCGTGAATCTTCCGGCTCGTTTTCATCGAGTGCGCCTTTAAGAATCATCGGCACGACCTGGCGATTGGGCAGGCGCTGCAAAGCCTCAAGGGCGGCACGCCGCACCCGGGTGCTCTCATCCTGTAGTTTTCTCAAAAAGAAAGTCGGAGAAAGCGCCCGCGTCCTAAATTGGAGCTCGGCCAAAACGCTGATCACGAGGTAACGCGTTGGTTCATGTTCCGAATTCGCATACGGCGTTAATGTCGTGACACTTCTGCGATGAGGGAGGTAACGCAGGGAATCGATCATCACGTTGCGAATCGGGCCTGTACGGTCCGGGATTTCCCGGAGAATTAGCGGAAGAACATCCATAAATCCGGAACGGGACAATGTCCGCACGGCAAAGCGGCACGCCCGATATACCGGGGAAAAAATGAGCGGTTTGAGCAAATACGCCTTCTTCGGATAATGGCTTAACCGATAGGCTTCCATCGCGGCCTTTGCGACAATTTCATTTCCTTGTTCAATCCGGTTGATAATGGCGAGGCAGGCCCGTTTTTCCGGGATATCCTCGAAATAGCGCAGCAGCATAAGAGGGATTAGCGGATCCGATCCGGCAACAAGTGTCTCAAGTGTTTCGGCATCATCGGGATCCTTCGAATGGTACAGCGCTAGGAATGCATCATAGCGCTCCATCTCGGAGAGAAAACCGAAATCCTGTTCGCTGATGTCAATCATCGGACCACCACATGAGCTGCGTGCGCCATTCTCTGTCCTCAGGGAGCTCATTGCCTTCTTCATCGATTTCGGCACGGTATTGAGTCAATACCCGGCGAACATCGTCTAAGCGTCCCAGCGAAAACAAAAGTTCTGCACGATCGCGAATCCAACGGGAGCTTCGCTCAGGGCTCATCGCGTCTAGCTTATCGAGCATTTCGAAGGCCTTATCCGGATCAAGCTCCCTAAACACCAGAAATAACAACCGTGCCGCGCCAGTGGTCCGATCCGAGAGCGGTATCAACTTATCCCGACACTCTTCAAGAATCGATAAACAGGCATCGGGATCCAACATCCCTGAAATTGCATATTCGTAGCGTACCCGATAAAAGGCAATCTGGGGCTCTATCTCACCCGGATGTTCATACACCGCTTTCTCGGCGGCGCGAAGGGATGTTTCAAACTCATGCTTAAGACGCGTCAATGCCGTCGTGGCGTAAAACCGGACTTCGGGATCGTCCTCGGTTCGGGCCTGTTGTATCCATCCAATCGCTTCGGACGTTTGAATCTTGGACAACGTTTCAATCGCTCCCCGCTTTAGTCCGGGAACGTCGCTGAGCAAGGCATCGACGGCGGGGATAACATCCATGGCGTCGGCAATCTCCTCTTGAACAGAGTGCTGACTTCCCAACCCGGCTAACGGGTTGGCATCCTCAGGGGAGTCATCCTCGAAAATATAGGCTTCCTTATCATAGGGGGCCCTCCGGTTATTGAGCACCAGCCACCCGGAACAAACCCAACCGACCCCCGGGATAAGCAGGGTCAAAAGCCCGAGTCCCTGCCCCCAATGCCGCGAGGGTTCGAAATACCCTTTTTCGGGAGGCGGTGCCATGAATACCAACACGGCTGCC
>JBFIEP010000084.1:0-8177 GCA_041603335.1 Elusimicrobiota bacterium
GTCTTAAATTTGTCGACGGTCGACGACCGTCGACGGCATTGCTGCATCCCGTCGAGAATACAACAAACGTTCTGGAAAGTGCAAGTACTTTCTCGTCGGTGATACGACGGAAAAAGCGACATTATTATGAAAGGAGGGGAATCTACTTCTTAAAGAGCGGGATCTGCGACTCTTCCGGACGCATGATGAGCTGTTCTTTGAGCCAGTCATCAATCAGTTGTTTCGAGAAGCGGTATTGGCGGCCGATGCGTGACGCCGGAATCTTCTTTTGCCGGATGAGGTTGTAAATCTTCGAACGGCCCATAGACAGATACTGGGATAGCGTTTTAATATCCATGACCTCCGGGGGGGGGCCAATGAGTTGTTTTTTTCGTGACCGACGCTTTTTTCGAGCCATTATTAGGTTGATGCCTAGTTTATATGTGCGAACTGTTTTAATAGGTTACATCAAGTGCTGTTAGTTGTCAATAGGTGCTTTTCTCGTCGGGTGTACTATTTCCCGGTTCATTGTTGTATAATGTCGTTGTTGTTCCAGAGCTCCGTCAGCTAGAGCTCGGCACGGCGTCGAGGGATCGGGCTCCCTAGGAGCTCCGGGTCCTTCGACATTCTGTTAATAACTGGAAAGGTATGCAAATCTACGAAACAGTCATCGTCGTCCATCCAAGACTCTCAGATTCCGAAATCGGTGAAGTTGTTGAGAAAGCGAAAAAGCTTATTACCGCCGATGGTGGGGAGATTCTCGGCGAAGACAAATGGGGACGTCGTAAGCTCGCCTATCTCGTGAAGAAAAACCGAGAAGGCTATTACGTCTACCTAAAATTCAGCTCGAAGGGCTCGATCGTTAAAAAAATGAACGAGTGGTTCCGACTTCAGGAAGATGTCCTTCGTACACTGACTGTCAACGCCTACGAGGCGAAGAAGAACGCGCCTCGCAAGAAAAAGCCTAAGACCGCGGTGAAAGCCGCTCCAGCAGCTCCGGCCGCACCAGCGGCCTCATCATGAGTAATGAGATGAGGCTTTTAGAGCAAAATTGTGTTTTGCTCGCTGGTTATTTGGCTGCCGATCCTGATTTTCGCATGACGGCCTCTAGTAAGGGCGTGTGCAAATTCCGGATGGGAGTTGGTCGCCGGTACAAAGATGTCAAATCCGGCGAATGGAAAGACGATACCACTTGGGTTCGTGTTGAAGTTTGGGGAGAAGCCGCAGATCGATTGAAGGACAAGCTTAAGAAGGGAAGCCCGGTCCATGTCGAGGGTCGCCTCAAATATTATGAATACGAAGACAAGTCCGGCCAAAAGCGAAATGGGCTGGATGTCGTCGCGCGTCGCGTTCAGTTCCTTACGAAAGGGGCTGCCGCTGGCGGCGCCGCTTCAGGTGCAGCACCTAAAGCCGCGTCCGAACCGGAACTTGAGGAGGTACCCTTTTAATGTCTGAAGAAAAGACAGCATCCACCGCTGCAAAGCCTGCAGCCGCTGGAGCACGACGCCCGTTCTCGGGCAGCAGCTCATCACCCCGCGGCGAACGTCGCCCGGGCGGACCGTCCGCTGGTGGTCCACGACGACGGGGTTCGTTCCGTCCTCGCCGTAAAGTCTGTCGCTTTTGTGTCGATAAAGTTGAACACGTCGACTTCAAGCAGGTGCAGATCATCCGCACATTCGTGACCGAGCGGGGCAAGATCCTGTCGAGCCGCATCACCGGCAATTGCGCAAAGCATCAGCGTCAGTTGAGTCGGGCGATTAAGCGGGCGCGGTATCTCGCGCTGCTTCCATTCACCGGGGCGTAATCATGAAAGTCATACTTACAAAATCCGTTGAATCAATTGGTCCGGCAGGAACCGTCAAGGAAGTTGCTCCCGGGTACGCCCGCAACCATCTAATCCCCAACGGTCTTGCTACCGAAGCTACCCCCGCGAATCAGCGTTGGTTCGAGAAGGGTAAGGAAAAGCTTGCGAAGGCTCGTGAGCAGGGACTGGAAAACTCAAGGGCGCTCGCCGAGAAACTCGCCGACGTCAAACTGTCCTTCACGCGTGAAGTCGCCGAAAACGGAAAGCTGTTTGGCTCCGTTGGCCGCGCGGATATCGTGAAGAGCCTCAAGGCTGCCGGTTTTTCCGTTGATAAGGCGGCCGTGAAGCTTGAGTCTTCTATTAAGGAGATCGGCGAGAGCGAAGTCGAAATTCGACTCGCTTCCGAGATCGGCGCGAAGATTGCTGTAACGATCCTCGCCCGAAAGTCCTGACACGCTAAGTTCCAAACGGGCCTAAGCTTATCGTCGGGACGTACCGAGATAAGATTAGGCCCGTCTCTTTCTATATGGCTGACAACATAAAAGTACCCCCCCAAGCACTGGACGCGGAGCGCGCCGTTCTAGGCTCAATGCTGATCGAGCCCGAAGCTGTCGAACGCGCGGGTGAAATCCTTAATGAGAAGTCTTTCTATAAGGATGCGCATCGAAAAATTTTTGATGCCGCGATCACAATGCAGGATCGCGGAGAGCCTGTCGATCTGGTGACGATGGCCGAAGAATTGAAGCGCCGAAAGGTTCTTGGGGATGTCGGCGGGAGCTCGTTTCTCAAAGAGCTTACTCACAGTGTATCGACGGCAGCCCATGTCGAGTACTACGCGAAACTGGTCCACGATAAAGCGATCCTGCGGGAGCTTATAAACCTGTCCACGACGATTGTCGAAGAGTGCCATGGGGAGAAAGAGCCCGGGACCCTCCTCGACGAGGCCCAGGGATCGATTTTTAAGCTGACGCAGCAGCAGCAGACGAAGGGTTTTACTTCCGCAAAAGAATTGGCTCACGACGTGATTGAAGACATCGAGCGCCTCCAGAAGAATAAAGGGAGTGTCACCGGGGTCGGGACCGGACTTACTGATTTGGATAAGAAGACGGCGGGATTTCAAAAGGGCGATATGATTGTTATCGGCGCCCGTCCTTCCCAGGGAAAAACGGCGCTTGCGTTGAATATTGCCGCGAATGTGGTTTTGGATCGGGACAATCCCCAGGCTGTTGCAATTTTCTCGATGGAAATGTCGAAGCAGGCGATCATGACGCGTTTCATCGCATCTGAAGCCCGTGTGAATCTGCATGAGGTTCGTAATGGATTTTTCCGCAGGGAACGCTGGACTGATTTGACCAATGCCGCCGCACGGATGTCCGAAGCGCCGCTTTATATCGAGGATACGCCGGGACTGTCGGTGCTTGAGGTGCGAAGTCAGGCGCGGCGCCTGGCGAATGAACTCGCTTCGAAAGGCCAGAGACTCAGTCTTGTCCTTCTCGACTATCTGCAGTTAATGCGCGGAAGTTCGCGGCGTTCCGAGAATCGTCAGCAGGAAGTATCTGAAATTTCCCGCGGTCTAAAGGGTTTGGCGCGTGATCTGGATGTGCCGATTGTCGTTTTGTCCCAGCTCTCCCGTCGCGTCGAAGACAAGGGGCGTTCCGATGCGCGCCCCCAGCTTTCGGATTTGCGCGAATCCGGAGCCATCGAGCAGGATGCCGACGTCGTTGGCTTTATTTACCGCGAAGGCTATTACAAGCGCGATGATCCAACCGTTCAAAATGCCGCTGAGATCATCATCGCCAAGCAGAGAAACGGTCCGACTGGGGTCGTCAAATTGATGTTCCATCCGGAGCTTGCTCGCTTTGAGAATCTTGCAGAGATGGCCGAGTCCGAAGCTGACGAGGAAGAGGCCCAGGTCACATTCGGATGAAGCCGGAAGGGAGCGGTGTTTACTCCGTTCGCTTTCCCCGGCTTTATCGTCCGTCGTGGGTCGATATCGACCTCCAGGCTCTTAGTTCCAACCTATCACGTTTCCGGCGCAAGATCGGAAAGCGCCCCGAAATGCTTTTCGTTGTAAAAGCCGATGGCTATGGGCATGGAGCCGTCGAAGTAGCGAAGGCCGCTCTCGCCTCGGGTTTTGTGTCGCGCTTGGGTGTGTCCTCCGTTGAGGAAGGCGCGGTTCTGCGTGAGGCAGGCGTGCGGGGTCCGATTCTCATCCTCGGCTCCCTCTATCCCTTTGAGAGCACCTTGGCCGCGATTCGCTATCGCTTAACACCGACGATCGCGTCGCTTGACGGCGCAAAGCTGATCCGTGAAGCCGAACGTCGACTGAAACCGGAGGAACGCCGTCGCCTGCCGCTGGCATGCCACCTGAAAATTGATACGGGCATGGGACGCATCGGCGTGCGCGGCCCCTCGAGTCTTCCTATTGTTGAATTTCTATCCAAGATGGAAGGTGTTTCACTATCGGGTGTTTATACGCATTTCCCACGGGCGGAGGATGACGCTGCGTATACGCGCTCCCAGATCAAGCGATTTGAAAAAATTATTGCCGCGATCCGTGCAACCGGAGCCAAAATCCCCTGTTTCCATTGCGCAAACTCATCGGCCGCGCTGCGATTCCCGGAGAGCCGACTGGATTTGGTCCGTCCGGGATTGGCGATTTATGGGCTGATGCCGGGGTTTAAACCGGTATTGTCTTTGAAATCCAAGGTCGTTTTCCTGAAGCGTGTCCCTAAAGGAGCTTCCGTTAGCTACGGAGGATTGTGGCGTGCGAAACGGGCCTCCCGGATTGCAACCTTACCGATCGGTTATGGCGATGGGTTTCCCCGGCTTATTTCGATGGGACCCGGAAAGCGCCCGTCTGTTCTTATCGGCGGACGACGGTGCCCGATCGTGGGTGCTATTACGATGGATATGCTGATGGTGGATGTTACCGGGGTGCGGGGCGTAAGGGTGGGGACTGAGGTTGTTTTGATCGGAAAGTCCGGAAGCCAATCAATTGGGGCTGGCGAAATCGCCTCTCAGGCGGGAACCATCCCCTATGAGGTCGTTACGGGGCTCTCGGCCCGGGTGCCGCGGGTCTATCGGCGTTAGCACAAAAAGCCTATTAAAAATATGGATTTCCCGCCTCCCGCCTAGGTAGGGAAAATGGTAACATCCTAGGCCATGCGGTATTGCGTCCTCACAGTGCTGTTTTTCGTCTTTTCGGCTCAGGGTTTGCCTGTTCGGGCGCAGGATGCCGTTGAAGCGGTTGACGAAGATTTTTCAGATTTTGAGGAAGAATTCGGTGATGAGGCCATGAAAATGGCCGGGACGAATACGGTATTTGACCCCCTTCGCGGTTACAATCGCGTTATGTTCAAATTCAACGACAAGTTCTATTACTGGTTCGCTAAGCCTCTCGCCCGCGGTTACGGATTTGTCGTTCCTGAACCGGCGCGAAAGTCCGTGAATAAAGCCTTTCACAACCTGCATTTTCCGCTCCGGTTTGTCGGGTCCCTGCTTCAGTTTAAGTTTAAAAAACTGGGAGTCGAGACCGGAAGATTCGTGGTCAATTCAACCTTAGGGTTAGGCGGATTATTTGATCCGGCGGATCGCTGGTTGGGCTTGGAGCGGCCGGGAGAAGAGGATCTCGGCCAGGTTTTAGGGCACTATGGTGTTGGGGATGGTTTTCCGATTGTTTTGCCGTTACTGGGGCCGACGAATATCAGGGACGGTTTGTCCATTATTCCGGCAATTTTCTTAAACCCTGTTTTTTACTTTGCCGATACAAATGTGAATCTTGCTGTTGCCACGGGGGAGCAGTTTAATTTTATTTCGCTTCATATCGGTGAATACGAGAATATGACAAAAGACGCTCTGGATCCGTATATTTTTGTGAGGGATGCCTACAAGCAGAACCGGGATAAAAAAATCCGGGAGTAATTAATGAAAAGAATTCTAACGATTTTTCTTGCGGTGCCGGTTCTCGCGGTTTCAATCGGAGCCGCTGAGCCGGCTAAGGATAAGGACGCGGCGGCTGTAAAATCATTCGTCGAAACGAACATTACAAACGTCCTCGGCATATTAAAAGATCCCAAGCTCGAGAAGCAGGAGCGAAAAGATAAGGTTCTCGCGATCGGCGATACAATGTTCGATCTGCCTCTCATGGCCAAGCTTTCTCTCGGTCGTCAGCATTGGACGGATTTCAATGAGTCCGAGCGGGAAAAGTTTACGGATCTATTTGTGACGACACTGAAGTCTTCTTTTGTAGACAAAATCGATCTTATTACCGATGAGGCCGTTGAGTTTGAAGCTCCGCAGCGCAAATCAAAAACAAAGTTTGAAATGCTGACGGTTGTGGTCTCAAAGGACAGCCGCTACAACATGATTTATAAGGTTGTTAAGCGCGGCAAGCTTTGGAAAATTTATGATGTCGAGATAGAGGGCATTAGTATCGTTCGCTCCTATGGGTCCCAGTACAGCCAATTTCTAATTAAGCACTCAAAGGCCGAATTGCTGGAGAAGATGGCAAAGAAGGCCTTCTCCCAACCGGAAGAATTGGAAAAAAAAGCCGCCGAAATTAAACAGAAGAGCGCTGACCGTAAGAAGAAAACCGAAAAGGCGACCGAGAAGAAGGCCGAGTGATACTGTCTTTTTACGATCGTTTCGTGCTGGGTCGGCCTCGGGCCGTCTTGGCAATATTAGCGGCACTCTTTACGTTTTTCGCGTTTTGGAGTAGGGAATTCCGACTTGACGCATCGGCTGATTCCATTGTCCTCGAGCATGATGCGGACCTCCGCTATCAACGAAAAATCAGTGCGCGCTATGGCGAGGGTGATTTTGTCGTTGTTACCTTCCAGCCCGCTGAAAATCTCTTCACGGATGAATCCTTAAAAAGACTTGATTCCCTGCGTTTGGAATTGAAAGGGCTTGATCGTGTTTCTTCGGTGGTTTCGCTTCTCGATGTGCCGCTTCTGAAAAATCCGCCCGGGACACTCAAGGAGCTTAAGGAGAATATTAAAACGCTCGAGGATAAGGCCGCGGATCGTGCGATGGCCATCGAGGAATTCCGAACGAGCCCTATTTATCAAAACATGCTGGTGAGCCCGGATTTGCAGTCGACCGCGATGCAGGTGAATTTTGAGAAAAATCGCCGGCATGATGCGATGCTGCTGCGGCGTTCGGATCTATTGGATAAGAATTTTGCTGAGACGATAACGCCTGAGGAATTGGAAGAGCTGGCGTCGATCTCCGTCGCTTACCGGGTCTATAAAGATGAAGTGCGTTCCGAGCGGCATGATGATATCGCCGCAATCCGGGAAGTCATTGCGCGGCATCGTTTCGGGGCCAATTTGTTTCTTGGCGGCGTTCCGATGATTATCGACGATATTATTTCGTTTATTAAGAATGATCTGCGCATTTTCGGGATCGGAATGTTTTTCCTCCTTGTGGGAGCGCTGGGGCTTATTTTCCGTCGAAAACGCTGGGTCTTGTTTCCGATCCTGTCCTGCGTCGGATCGGTTGTCATGATGATGGGACTGCTTGGCATGACGGGTTGGGATGTAACCGTTGTGTCTTCGAACTTTATTTCGCTGCAGCTTATATTTACGATGTCATTGGCGATCCATATTACGGTCGCCTATCGGGAACTGAACCGCACGTATCCCGGTAAGAATAATCGGACATTGATTCGGGAAGCGGTTGCCGCGACGTTTATTCCATGTCTATATGCAACCTTAACGACAATCGCGGGGTTCACCTCTCTTGTCTTTTGCGACATTCTCCCCGTTGTTAGTTTCGGTTGGATGATGACGATGGGCCTGGTCGTTTCCTTGGTCGTTACGTTTTTGCTTTTGCCCGCGTGCGTCGCGATGTTAAAGAAGCCCCCCTCTGAATTAGAAACGGATTTCGGGAAACCGCTGACGGATATGTTCGCCTTTATTACGGAAAAAAAACCCGCCTGGGTATTTGGGACTGCGGCCGTCATCACCGTCTTTACGATCACGGGAGTTTTTCAGCTAAAGGTCGAGAATAGTTTTATCGATTACTTCAAAAAAACGACCGAGATTTACCAAGGCATGAAATTTATTGATCGAAACCTTGGGGGCACGACCCCGCTCGATGTTGTGCTTGATTTCGGCGATAAGCCCGCGCCCGTTCCCGAGAAGCTGGGGAAAAAAAAGGAATACGATGATGATTTCGCGGAATTCGATGAGTTTGAAGAAGAGGCGGAGGATCCTTCCCGTTATTGGTATACGACTCAAAAGCTGGATCGCATCGAGGCTGTGCACGATTACCTGGATTCGCTTGAGGCGACGGGGAAGGTCCTTTCGCTGGCGACCTTAGGAAAAACAACGCGCAGTCTTAATGAAAATAAACCGTTTGACGATTTCACGTTGTCGGTCCTTTTTCA
>JBFIEP010000085.1:0-8160 GCA_041603335.1 Elusimicrobiota bacterium
TGATGTCCAGGCGGATTTTTGGAACGGGGACCCGGATATCGATGCCTTATGCCGGATGGAACATCGCCCTGACTGCACTTTTAAAGATGACGCCTTTCCTTTCGCAGCGGATAAATGGTCCCCGTTTAACTCGCAGAACACCTTCCTAAAGGCCGATTCCCTAAAAAACTATTTTATGTTCCCCCATGTAGGGCGCATGGATGATATTTGGGGAGCCTACTTCCTGCAGGCCAAAGGCGGCCGCGTTGTCTATAACAAAGCGACCGTCCGGCAGGACCGCAATGTCCATGACTTCACCAAGGACATGGTTAAAGAGTTTCTCGGATACGAACATAATCTGAAACTCGTTGATGCGCTGCATGAAGACGCCGAAAAAATTTACGACTTCATTCCAAAAGAAGCCGGAAATTCCTTCGACCTCTACCGGAAACATTTCTAGCCTTAAATCCGACTCGACAAACCGCCGGGGATAAGTATCATGAAGGTATGGTGGTGGCCCGGTCTCTCTTCTTGATCGCCCTATTCTCGGGCACTGTCCGGGCATTCGTTCCACCCGTAGATTTTATTAACCGACTTTCAAACTCCCTTGGACGGAAGTCGGTTTCCGGAAAAGTCACGTTCGTCCCTGACGGCGACACGATTCATTTTAAAAGCGGCGGACAAACGCTTAAGCTCCGCCTCGAAGGAATCGACGCTCCGGAACATTCCCAACCCTTCGGTCCCCAAAGCGGGGAAGCTCTCCGCTCCTGGATTCTCGGTCGGACCATCACCGTGCGAATCACCACAGAGGATCAATACGGCCGCATTGTTGGAACCGCCTATTCCGAGGAAGGCAAAAACATCAACGCCTCCATGGTCGCATCAGGACTCGCGTGGTGGTATCGGTATTTTTCCGACAACACGGAACTTGAACGTCTTGAAAAGAAAGCGCGCTCAGAGAGACTGGGGCTCTGGAAGCAGAAGAAGCCCGAACCCCCATGGGATTACCGCAGGCGAACGCGCAACCCCAACGGGGTTGATGACAAGGACTCGCTCGAAAGCCTTCAGTCTAGATTAGAAATAACGCCGCGGAGCTCCGCAGCATCAATGATGCCGTCGGATGCGGCTTCCTCTGCGACTGAAACGGCAGCGTCAAACCACTCGGTTCCATGGGCGGACTCGGCCAATGTGATTAAAGCATCGGCCAAAGCGCCTCTCTCGCCGCGATAAGCGGCGGCCTTGGTTCTAAATTCATCCGGCAAAGAATCCCAATCCAGACGTCCCTCACGCGCAGCGATATCAGCAGCCTGTGCAGCAAATTCGAAAATCTCGTTAGTCGCGGCA
This sequence comes from Elusimicrobiota bacterium, assembly GCA_041603335.1. GTDB lineage: Bacteria > Elusimicrobiota > Elusimicrobia > UBA1565 > UBA1565 > UBA1565. Next base: position 1,324 of record JBFIEP010000085.1, read on the forward strand.
AGCCCTTTCATGCGCCCGGCCAATGCCCCTAGCGATTGCATCGATTCCAAAACCGGTGCCGGCGCCTCTTCAGTTTCAATAACTTTTTCAACACTGGGTTCTTTCAGATCGAACGCTTCGCGCACGGCATACGGGACGCCTGTAAACGTTTTGCCCCGCTTCCTATCGTGAATCCGATAAATGAGCCCGGCACGAAACGCTCTGCGCATGGTATCGTCAAATCGCCATCCCGCAATGCCCTGGTCTTGGGCGAAGGAACGAATTTCAGCGTCCGACCGTCCAAACAAAGGAACATCCATCTGTTCCGGATCCGGTTCAATCGAAGGATGAACAGCGTACGGCGTCACTAAGAATTCGAGAATTTCCCGGCCGGATTTCTCAGTACCGGAAAAATCGAAAACGACATCGACAAATTCCTCAGCGGCAGACTCGGCACTAAAGCGGCCCGGCATGTAGTCGTAAACGGGAAGGGGCTGCTCCGCGTGACGCACCGCCTCCTCACGCCGGACCTGGCGCTCAACGGGAGCGTACGCCTCTTCTGCGGAATATTCATCGGCCGCATTTCCGAAAGCCGCGCCCGTTCCATCAAACAGCTTGAAAATTAATCCGCGAATCGGCGCGGTCTTTTTGCCAATCGCCTCGGAAAAACGGATAAGCCCGGCCTTTATTCCCCGCTCAGGTTTTTTCGATTTGGCAGCGGCATTCTTTACTTCCCTAATGGGCTTAACCGCAAGGATCGGTCCGGCGCGCTGCACGGACTGAACCACTGCAACAGGGGGAACAACAATCGCCTCAGGAAGAACAAGGACACTCTCTCCAAAGACCGGGGCAGACAAAGCGGGTAACTTCGATTCTCCTAATGAGACACCCTGCGCGGAATAAACAAGAGTGGTCGGGCCCGGCGCGGAAACAGTACGCGAAAAAGTTTTCGCGGCGAGCGGGGCGGATAGGACAATAGACACCCAGAATACGGCTAACCGTCTCATCCCTTACACGATATAACGAATTCCGTAGGCACGCACGAGTCTTTAGGGCAGGGGAATTTAGTCCTTAGTCCTACCCAAATTTTCGACGGGCCCAAAGGATAAGGAGGATCGTTCCAAACAACGTCGCGCCCATCAAGGCATAGGCCTTCCAACGCTGAATCGTCTTGTCACTGATCTTGTTTAAGCCCAACGCCTCTGCGACTTCAGGAGGAAGACCGGGAAGCGAGAAAAACGAAGAAGAGGATGAGGCTTTTCGTTTTTTCCTGCGACGGGAGGACGGCTTCCGAGAACTCTTAAGAACGATACGCTCTCCGGTTTTTTCATCAATAAGAACGGCGACACCGGGTCCTTCTTCAACCTCTTCCCCCGCAGCGAGGGTTTTAATGGTGCTGGAAGCAAGCGGCTCCGCCTTAACCCTCTTCCGTTTTATCGGAGCGGTCTTGGCGCCCCCGCCCCCCCCGACCGTTTGCACAAGAGCGGTTCCGGAACCGCTTGCGGCTCCCTGGGATAGCGCCATTGCCGCCTTGCTCAAACGATCGGCGGCATCGGGGTCGCCCTTCGCCGCTCCGGCGACAGCGGCCTCCAACTCCTTCATGCCTCCAATATTGTCCATTCCTTCCAGATGGGCCTCTATTACTTTTGAAACGACCCCGGTTTTATCCTTCTCGGCGAGACGGGAAAGGGCCTCTTTGGGGTCCATCCCCGCGTCGATCTCTTGCTTGACCTCCATAATCTGCTTGACCTGGTAAATCCCATAACACGCCGAGACCAAGCTCATCGCAAGCAATCCGTATTTAACGCAGCGCCACATTGTCTCTAAGCATAGACTGCGCACAGCATTCCCGCAAGACGCGGCACGCTTCAAATAGTTATCATCAGAATGATGAAGGTCATACTCGTCAGACATGGAACTGCCTCCGACGCGGCAGCGTGGGAAGAAAGCGGGAAGCCCGACGAATTCAGGCCGCTTTCGGAAGAAGGAAAGTCCAAATGCCGCCAATCGTTCGGGGCACTTAAGGCGAGTATCGAAACCCTGGATACGATTTCCACTAGTCCCTATTCGCGCGCGATCGAAACCGCTGAAATCCTAGCACGTGCATTTCCAGACGCGAGAGCGGCAACCAATCCGCTCCTAAAGCCCGACTCCAACCCCGATGAAATGATCGCGTGGCTCGCGCGGCGTGCGCCGGAAAAAACAATCGCACTCGTTTGCCACGAACCCTACATCAATGGATTGATCGGCCGGATGTGCGGCGTGCGCGATGACTCTGTATCAGAAATAAAAGAAGGCAGATGTGCGTTTGTGGAATTTGACGGAAAGCCCCGATCCTCGCAAGGAACCCTGGTCTGGGTTAACACGCCGAAAAAAAGTTAACGCCGGGATTTTGCGGGACGGGCAGGCATCGAACTGCGAAACCAAGCAGCAAGCTTATCAATCAGGGCCCGATACGTCGGATGATCATCCTGCATCCATTCGGTGTGTCCCGCACCTTCAATCCAATACAGTTCTTTCGGGCCGGGATAAACGCGATGGAGCGATCGCGCCTCTTCGGCGGGATGCAGCTTGTTTTTTTCCCCGTGCGCGATGAGGATCGGAATCTTCTTAAGGTGTCCAAGGCGCGGCTCCGGAGCAAACCGCAGCAATGATTCGGCAAGCAGCATTTTAACATTGCCCCCGAAACCCTCACGGTCGCAGAATTCTTTATCTACGTACGCCTCGGTCTCGGAGTCCAGCGGGTAAATTGAAAACGGATTTACAGACCGGGCGGTCCCAGTCCGACGTGCGCGCATACTCTCAACGCGCACCCATTCTTGAAATTTTTTCCAATCAGCCGGCCCGCGTACAGCTTGCTGCTGACGCTGGCCGTTGTAAAGACCATTGACGCTAACCAAAGCGCTTAAGGTTGCAACCGAACGGGCGGCCTCCAGGACAAGCCCCCCAGCCAGACCCCATCCCAGCATCGCAATCGGACCGCTGCCCTGGTGACGGGCACGCACAAGCTCGGCCGCGTTAACAATATCGCGAACCTGTTCCTCGAGGAGCACCTGCCCGCGAGGACCCTCACTTTTGCCGAGACCGCGATAATCAAAACCAAAACAACTAAATCCCTTGGCCGTGAGGGCGCGGGCGAAGCGGGCCGGATGGACGCTTTTAAGCCCAAGCAGTCCCGAGCAGATCAAAACCAACGGAGCATGCATATCACTGCCGCCTTCGGGGTGATAAAACGAACCGTTTAGCCGATACTGATCGCTATAAAAATTAAGTTCTTCTTCAATCATTGAATGGGCAATATCCGTGCCAACATCCCCATCCTAGCTTTTTTGAGATTGATTTGAGAAGTGCATCCTACAGGACCTAATTTGCCGGGCGGACAAGAACCCGATACCACATCGGGCCTAACCCCGACAGGAGAAACAGCAATCCCATCACCGCAAGCCCGTCCCCGGCGACAAGCCGCTGCCAGCACAGCCAAAATGGACGGGCCATAACATTTCCAATGGAAGGAGGGTTGGCAGCCGGTGTATGGTGGAGACTTCCCGAAAGAAATGCGAATCCTGCCGCTGCCGCAATCAAAAACAACGGAAAAAGGATGTCCGACAAGCTCTGCGCAATTCCCTTACTGACCGCGTGCACAAGCCCTAAAAGCAAGAGCGAAACACCCAATAGCGCGAGAGCCCCCGGCCATCTGGCATCGGAACTTGCCAGCGTCGCCAACGACGAACCTCCGGGAAGGCCGAACCAATGCCAGGACGCAACCGACAACAAAAGCAGAACAATCAATAGAACGCGATCACCCCGGCTTTTTTTATCATCGAGAGCCAGGACAAATGCCCCCCACCCGGACAATGCACCCCCGGCCAGCCACGGTGCCGAGCCGGCCCCTAAGGCGGCTGTAAGCTCGGCGACATTAGACTCCTGGGTCAACAGTCCAGCCCCGTGCAAAACACCAACCCCGACGGCGACGAGCGCCATCGCGGTCACCCCGGCCTGATGGGGTGCAAACCACCAAGCCCCGGCCGCACATGCCGCTGCTCCGGCAGCAATAAAAATATTTCCGGAATGTCCCCCAATAAAGGCGAACGCCCCTCCGGCAAGAGCAAGCGTAGTGGCCGCGGCAAGCGGCAGCATCGGGGTTTGCGAGGGAGGAAGCACCGGCGCGCGACGAGACTTCGTGATCGGGCCTTCAAGCGTCCTGGGCATCGGGGTCGATTCACGAATACGGCGCGGCATCGGCTGGGTGACAAGAGCCGGGTCTATTCCAATATCCAATTCCCCGAATTCATCCTCATCACCAAAGACAACCGCTGGAGAATTCAAGGCCATCATCACTTCAGACACGTCTTTAAAGCGTTCGTTCGGGTTTTTTGCGAGCAGCTTGGAAACCAAATCCGACGCTTCCTTCGAAATTCCCGGGACATGATCCCGCACGTTGGGAATCGGGGCGTCACGATGCTGGCTAATGACGTCTGCGGGGGTTCTTCCTTGGTAGGGAGGCTCTCCCGTGAGCATATGGTAAAACGTCCCGCCCATCGTGTAGAGATCGGACCGGGCATCAATATCCCCACCCCAAGCCTGCTCGGGAGGCATATAATCCGGCGTGCCCTGAACGGAAGCCGCACCATCGCTATCTCCAATGGGGGCTGCCAAACCGAAATCGGCAAGCTTTACCCCACCGTCCTTAGACAGCATGATATTTGAAGGCTTGATATCCCGGTGGACGATTCCCCGCTCATGCGCCACCGCCAACCCCTCAAATACCGCCTTCATAATCGGGATCGCCTCAATCGGCGGTATTTTTCCTTTTTGCTTTATGCGATCTTCAAGCGTCTCGCCTTCAATGAACTGCATGATGATAAAATGCCACCCACCCTCACTGCCCTGGTCGTAGACCTGAACGATCCGACGATGCTCGAGCTTTGCGGCTGCGCGGGCCTCCTGGAGAAATCCTTCCAGAAACGCCTTGTCACGGGCAAGCTCAGGACGCAGGATTTTCAGTACAACCGCCCGATCAAGCCGATCATGATGGGCTTTATACGCAAAGCCCATGCCGCCCTCTCCCAGCTTCTCCAGGATTCGGCAGCCTCCCAACTTTTTATTGATAAATGGATCGTCCGCCATAGGGCTAGTATAACGGGAGTTTCAAAAAAGGACGAGGGGTTCACGATAATTCGTATAATAGACGACCATAGACGTCAAAATAACCTCATGGAACGAAGAATTTTCTCCGCCGTGTAAAAAAGTTTTAAAAAATATGCACTTTCTCACCCAAACGCCCTGCATTGGGCAGAAGTCCCGGAAACGAGCCCCGTCTTTTATCCCTGCGGGGAAAAATGATTGACCACAGAACCCCATTTTGGATAAAATAGACATGTTGTTGGAGCCGGCCTACCTGCAGCAAACGCCCATGAAACACCAAGACGGTGTTCGTTTTTTTTTGCGGGCGTAGTTCAATGGTAGAACATCAGCCTTCCAAGCTGAATACGTGGGTTCGATTCCCATCGCCCGCTCCAACTTATTTGCTGAAGTAGCTCAGTTGGTAGAGCATCTCCATGGTAAGGAGAAGGTCGTCGGTTCGATTCCGATCTTCAGCTTAGATTTGTCGTACCGTCGTTAACAAAACTTATTATTCAGGATAGACAACAAGCCCGCGAGACGGGCTGAGGAGACAGAGAACCATGGGCAAAGCAAAATTTGAACGCAGCAAGCCTCACGTCAACATCGGAACGATCGGGCACGTCGATCACGGCAAGACCACACTGACCGCCGCGATCACGACCGTTCTTTCCAAGAAAGGCTTATGTGAATCAATTCGTTACGACGAAATCGACAACGCCCCTGAAGAGAAAGCGCGCGGCGTTACGATTAACACGTCCCACCAGGAGTACTCGACGGAAAAGCGTCACTACGCGCACGTCGATTGCCCCGGTCACGCCGACTACATTAAGAACATGATCACGGGTTCGGCGCAGATGGACGGCGCGATTCTCGTCGTATCGGCCGCAGACGGCCCGATGCCCCAGACGCGTGAGCACGTGCTTCTCGCCCGTCAGGTAAACGTGCCCCACATCGTGGTGTTCCTTAACAAGCTCGACCAGGCCGACGCCGACCTCGTTGAACTCGTTGAGCTCGAGGTCCGCGAACTTCTCACGAAGTACGAGTTCCCCGGCGATGACGTTCCGGTGATCAAGGGTTCGGCCCTTAAAGCCCTCGAAGGCGACGCGGATGCCGAGAAGGCGATCATGGATCTGATGGACGCAGTGGACTCCTTTATTCCCGAGCCGAAGCGCGACCTCGACAAGCCTTTCTTGATGGCTGTTGAAGACGTGTTCTCGATCACGGGCCGCGGAACCGTTGCGACGGGCCGTGTTGAAAGCGGCGGCGCCAAAATCGGCGACGATGTTGAAATCGTCGGCATCAAGGACACAACCAAGACGGTTGTGACGGGTCTTGAGATGTTCCGCAAGACGCTTGATGAAACGGTTGCCGGCGACAATTGCGGCATTCTGCTTCGCGGAATCGACAAGGACAAGATCGAGCGCGGCCAGGTTATCTGCAAGCCGGGTTCGACGAAACCGCACAAGAAGTTCAAGGGTCAGGTTTACGTCTTGAACAAGGAAGAGGGTGGTCGCCACACGCCTTTCTTCAAGGGCTATCGCCCCCAGTTTTTCTTCCGCACCACCGATGTGACGGGCTCTATTAAGCTGCCCGAAGGCACGGAGATGGTGATGCCGGGAGACAACACGGAATTCGAGGTCGAGCTCATTACGCCGATCGCGATGGAAAAAGGACTGCGCTTCGCGATTCGTGAAGGCGGCCATACCGTGGGCGCCGGCGTAGTCGGCGAAATCA